>JAUPKO010000168.1 GCA_030837395.1 Actinomycetota bacterium
CAGTAATTCGCTACCAATACGAGATAGGAGAAGGGCCTAGCAGTTATTCGCATGGTGTACGGGGTATTCCGCGGCGCCAACGCGCTGCGACCCAACTAAGGCGTACAGGGTACGAGATAGGCGGGAAAGGTGTTGCGCCGCAACAGGACTGCCGATGGGGGAGGGGAGCCCGTAGCGCGCCCCTCCCGGGCACCGGCCCTGCTTGCGCGCCGCCGGCACGCTCCCCGAGCCGCATCGGCGTCCCGGCCCATTCGTGTGAAGGTCCCACGAGCGGGTTGGTTCACGGGGGTCTGATGTCACCGAGAGCGGGTATCGACGGCCGCGCCGCCTGGGAGGCTGTGTGTCTCCCCCAAGCTCGAGCCGCTGCTTGCCGCCTTGAGCCCGGCTAATCTGAGCGGTGATCGTCCGCGCGCACCACAGGGGGAACCGATGCGCACCCGCACTACTGTCCTGCTCACTGCCGCCGCCGTCACGGTCGCCGGCGTCCTCGCGCCAACTAGCCCGGCCGCGGCGAGCGGCACCGTCACCCTCACCAGCCAGGACGGCGGCCAGGCCACCGTCACCATCGCGGACACCACCTTCCTGGGCGCCGAGTGTCGGCAGGTCCCGTTCGCCGTCGACTTCCGCCTGGCTCCTGGTGACCCCGTGGCCTCCGTCGAGCTCAAGGGCTACCTGCCCGGCTCGAACGAGGACATCACCGGGTTCAAGGCCACCTTCGACGGGTCCGGCGTCAAGGAAGGCACCATGCAGGTCTGCCCCTACCCGCAGGGTCCCGGCACCTACAACGTGACCGTCACGTTCTCCAACAGCATCACCCAGCCTGACATCGTGTCCGCTCCGTTCCCGGTCACTATCGCGCCTGGCCCGTCCACCGCGACCGTCACCGCCAAGGTCAGCGGCGCCAGGACGGTCGTTACGGGCACGGCAACGACCACGGGCGAGCGCGGCCCGGTCGGCATCCGCGGGAGTTACGTCCTCCAGTCGCTCACACCGAAGTCCAAGGGCGGCTCCGGCAAGTGGGTCAACCGCGGCTACGCCAACGCCGACCAGTTCGGCAAGTTCAAGGAGACCCTCACCAAGGTGCCCAAGGGGTCGACCGTGCGCCTGACGGTCAAGGGCCTTCCGGCGGGCTACTGCGACGACGTCACGGTGACCACCACGGTGCGCTAGCGGCCCTCGACCACGGCCTGCAGGACGGACGTGTCGCGGGCGTCGAGCGTGGCCCCGCGGAGCAGCTCGAGCGTCGGAGTCTCCGTGGGAAGGGCATCGCGCAGCAGCAGGAGTTCGAACAGGGGAGGACGGACGGTGCGCGCACCTGACGGTGCCGGGTCCTCCTCGCTCGCCGCTGGCTCGCTCACCGAGCCGCTGCGGGCGTCTCGGCCCGTGCGGGTCACCGTCCCTCGCGCATGGCGGTGACGGTCACTGCGGGCTCCGGCCGCGGCAGGACAGGCCGATTGGCTTGGCATGGTTGTCGAGCGGAGGAAGAGGGAATAGCGTCCATGTCGAGCCCCTGACCACCGGCGACTCTCCCCCGTTTCGTCTCGTGCGGTTAGGGGTTCGCCGCGTTCGCCGCGGTCGTGGCGTCCAAGTAGGCCTGAACGGCGCGCGCTGTCGCCGGATGCGCTAGGTACAGAAGTTCGTCATGGCCGCCCCACAGATCAACTTTCACATCAAGCACCTGGGCTAGCGCGGACGACAGCCCGCCAACAGCTGGAACCCAGTCGTCGGGGTCCATGATGTTGACCCACGAGTTGATCTGCTCATAGGGGAAGTCGAGCTGGAGATCGCGGAGTCCCCTGCGCAGCCGTGGAACCTGCAAGGGTGACCCCAGCGTGACCAGGTCGACTCGTTGGCCAGCGGGTAGTCGCGGTAGGAGGTCGACGATGACCACTGATCCAAGACTGTGAGCTATGACGAGCACCCGTGGGGTTTTCGGCCAGTCGTCCAGGACACGGGACCACACGGTCCACCGTCGTGGCTCTTGCTTGACGTACTGGTCGACGTCGTCGTACCACCAAGCCATCAGGTCGCCACCAACCGCGGCGATGCTGCGCGGAGCCTTGTCGAGGACCGTCCACACGTCGTCAGCGTGTGGCACCAAGGCTTGCCGCAAGGCCTCCTGGCGCGCGAAGTAGGCAAGAATCTGGTCGGGACTGCGGGGACCCCCTTCGTGACGTGGCACTCGCAGTGGTCGGCGACCGTCGCCCTGCTGGCGTCCACGCAATTCCCGGGAGTAGTCCATGGCCTTCATCTGCAAGACGGCGGGGTGCATCGGGTCCTGCCCAATTCCATCCAAGCCACGAGACAGCGCGATGACCACCTCATGATCCCGCTTCGGCTCACCCTTGCCGTGCAGATAGACGATCGGAGCGGGTGCGTCCGACCCGGTCGTTGTACCGGGGCTACCCACGTGACCCACGCTCCACGTCGGCGTCAATTGCGGCGCAGTCCCGGCACATGACGACCACCGGCCCGGTCAG
>JAUPKO010000169.1 GCA_030837395.1 Actinomycetota bacterium
CCACTTGGCCTTGACCACATCGACCACCTGACCGCGGAAGTCCAGCACGGTCGAGGTGAGGTCGACGTTTCGGTTGAGTTTGCGCATCACCGGTGCGGCCACCTTCTGACCCCAGCCGGCGATCTTGCGCGCGCTCTGTTCACTGCGCAGGATCAGCCAGAAGATGATGACCATGACCACCAGCGCCGCGAGGCCGAGCACGCCAGCCCACACCCACGACGATTGCAGCTCACCCGAGGGGATCAGCACCAGCACACCGAGCACCGGCAGCAGGAACGTCATGAAGAAGCTCCACACGCTGGTGATCGCGATTCCGGAGGTCGCCGCCGCCGCCGACACCTTGTACGACGCGAGCATGAGGTACTGCAGCGCCAGCGCGAACGCGCCCCCCGCCGGAACCAGGGCCGCCATCATCCACGAGGTCTGCCGCACCATGAAGGCCGGTCGATACTTCAGCCCCGGAATGGCCACCATGTAGGGGAAGACATAGACGATGATGTTGACCACCGCCACCAATGCCAACGCCGCCATCACTTGCGGCGTCATCTGCTGGATCTGGGCCCAGGCATCCGAGAAGGAGCCGAAGTTCTTGGACAGCCCCCAGAACACGAAGCCCAGCACGATCAGCGTGACGATGCCGCCGATGATCGTCTTCTTCTTGTCCAGGGTCGCTTTGGCCGCTGGCGGCAACGCATCCGAGTCGGGCGCCTGCACCGCGGGGTCGGCGGGCTGCACATCGGGGTCTGGCTGTTCGGAGTTGCTCACGCGTCGACGCTCCATGGGTCCGGACGGTCCTGAGGAGCCCAGCCTGTCACACCATGGCGACGCGACCGGGCAACCGCACCGCCCGATGTGCCAGGTGGCGTGCCTCGCGGGTGGAGACGGTGCCAGGATGAGCGCGTGCGCGTAACCGTGGTGGAACACCCTGTGCTGGCGGCCGTCCTGACCGGAATCCGGGATGAACGATCCTCGTCCAGTTCGTTCGTCGGGCTAGTCGACCGTGCGACGAATCTGTTGTTGAGCCCGGCCACTGCCGAACTGCCCACGATCGCGGGTGTCGTCACCACGCCGGTGGGGCCGGCGGACTGCAAACAACTGACTCACGAGCCCCTGCTGGTGCCGGTGCTGCGGGCGGGCCTGGGCATGTTGGACTCGGCGAGGCGACTGCTGCCGGAATCCCCCGTCGCCTTCGTCGGGCTGCGCCGGGACGAAGCCACCGCACGCGCGACGTGGTACCTCGATGCCCTCCCCGACGACCTCACTGGCGTCCCGGTGATCGTGTTGGAGCCGATGATCGCCACCGGCGGCACCCTCGGTGATGTCATCACCCGGCTTGCTCGGCTCGGGTCGCCGGCCGTCACGGTGGTGTCCCTACTCTGCGCCCCTGAGGGCATCGCCGCCATCGAACGCGCCACATCCGACGTCCCCTGCGATGTCCACATCGTGGCGGCCGCGGTTGACCAAGGGCTCAACGACCGCCACTTCATCGTGCCCGGCCTTGGTGACGCCGGAGATCGTCTGTTCGGCGAGGGCTGACCAACCGCGGGATTTCTATCAGGCGTGGGCCAGCAGCACCGAGGCGTGGGCATAGCGCGTGACGGCACTGGCGGTCGAACCGATACGCAGCGTCGGCCATTCGGAGTTGCCCCGGGTGCCCATCACGACCAGGTCGCTCCGCCGCTCATTGGCGACGTCGAGCACGGTGTCGCGCACGCTGTAGAACAGTTCGAGTGGATCCGGACTCATCTCGACAACGTCCACCGTCGCTCCGGCAGCGGTGAACAGGTCGGCGGCACCGGCAACATCGGCCGAGGCTCCCCCGTAGGCGACCGTCAGCACGGTGACCTCGGCGCCTGCGGTCAAGGGCAACGCTGCGCATGCCTGAGCCGCTCGCCAGGCGTGGGTAGAACCGTCGATGCACACCAGCAGGCGACGCATCGGCCGTCCTGAGCGGGCGATGAGCAGGGGTGCGGGCGGGCACTGCAGCAGCCACTCGGCGGCACTGCCCAGTCGCAACGATTTGAAGAAGCCCCGGCCGCGCGGACCGATGACCACCAGGGAGGCGTCGGTGCAGCGCCCCAACACCGCCCGAGGGTCGGCTGTGGCAGTGAGGTGCGCCACCTCGGCCACGTCCGTGCCGAAGTAGCGCCGCGGCGCGGGCGGCTGCCACGGTTGCAGCGAGGCCTGCTCTTCTGACGGCGGGCGCCCCGCCGGTGCCGGCGTCACGCTGATCACCTCGATCCGCCAGCCCGGCCACTGCTGCTCGTTGACCCACAGCCAGGCCACGTCGGCGCCTTGCGATCCGTCGTCCCCGAACACCAGCACCGGGGTCAAGTTCTCACCCATGACTCCACCCTCCCGCCGCCACCCGGGCACGTCAAGTCCGGATGAACTAACGTCCACCACGAGGCCAACGGGACTGGAGGCGGCATGACCCCTGCGACAACCGGGCAGGCGACGCACGGGACCTCGGCTCCCCTCGGGGACGAGCATTCGTGGGGCGCCGCGGCGGTGGTGGTCGCGATCGCCGCCATTCAACTCGCCTTGCCGCCGTCGGTGACGCTCGGGCCCAAGTGGCTGATCCCCGCAGTGGAAGTCGTGGGTGCGGTGGCGATCCGCCTGATCTGGATCCGCCGCCCCACCCAAGCCAGCAGTCGGACGGTGGTGGTGGGGTACCTACTGATGCTGGTCGGGGCCAGCACCCTCAACGGCCTGCTCCTGCTGCGCAGCCTGCTCGATGACATCGACGAGTCGGGCAAGTCGCTGCTGCTGGCCGGATTCGCGGTACTCATCATCAACGTGTTGAGCTTCGCCCTGGTGTACTGGCAGTTGGACGGCGGTGGCCCCGGTGCCCGCGCGGCCGGCACGGCGCACCCCGACTTCCAGTTCCCGCAACAACCCGACGACCGCAACTGGTATCCGACACTGCCGGACTACTTGTTCACCGCCTACACCAACATCATCGCGTTCAGTCCGACTGACACGATGCCGTTGACCCACCGGGTGAAGTTGCTGTTCACCATCCAGTCCAGCATCTCGCTGCTGACCGTCCTGGTCACCTTGAGCCGCGCGATTACGCTGATCAACTGAGCGTACCCGCGCTAGGCTCTGCCGTCATGAGCTACGACCCTGACGGCGACCCGCGACCCGACCGAGGTGGCGCCTACGACTACCGCGGTCACGTGACGGCCTCCTACGCACCCGAACTCGATCACGAGCCGGACCCGGGTGAGATCGTGTGGACCTGGGTGCCCTACGAGGAGGACCCGGAACAGGGCAAGGATCGTCCGGTAGTGGTGCTCGGCATGGCCGACGATGCCCCAGGGGACTATGCCGTGCTGATGGTGAGCAGCCGAGACCGCGACGGCGAGCGAGGTTGGGTGGGTATCGGCTCAGGCGAGTGGGACCGCGAGCACCGTCCCAGTTTCGTGCGGCTCGACCGGATGCTGGCGGTGTCCACCGAGGCCGTGCGCCGGGAAGGCGCAGCCCTCACCCGCGAGCAGTACCTCACAGTGTTGCGGGCGCTGACCGACCGCGACTGAGGTCACAGTTGATCGGGGTTGGAGACCTCCGGGTGCAAGGCACCCTGGGCGGCCATCGAGCCTCGCAGTCCCCCGCCCTTACCCCGCAGAATGTAGGCCAACCCCACCGCGGCCACCGCACCGAGCAGGGGTCCGGCGACATAGACCCAGTAGTCCTTCAGGTCGCCACCGACGAAGTTGGGCCCGAAGGTGCGCGCGGAGTTCATCGACGCGCCCGACAGCGGCGCCGCCCACAGACCGGCCAGAGCGATGTAGCCACCCACTCCGATGGCCGCAATGATGCCGATGTTCTGGGCCCCCGAGGAAGTCCCCAGGATCACACTCACCAGCCCGAGGGTGAGGAGGGCTTCGGTGGCGAAAGCAGCCACCGGGGTGGTCTGGGCACCAGGGTAGGAACCGCCGTAGGTTGCCGAGACTCCGACGATCATCTCGAGCACCCACGCCGCGAACATCGCCGCCACCAGTTGCGTGATGATGTAGCCCGGCACACGCACCCAGGGGAAATCGCCGCGCAGCGCGAAGGCAACGCTGACGCCGGGGTTGAGGTGGGCACCGGAGACCTTCCCCATGAACATGATGATGGCCATGACCATCAGTGCAGGTGCCACCACAGCCATGGCCAGAGTCACGGTACCGGGGTATTTGTGCCCCACCATCGGTGCCCCCGCCGCCACCAGCACCAAGAAGAACGTTCCCACGAACTCTGAGATGAGCCGGCGCCACTCCTGGGAGGGGTCGGCGAAGTCCGCGATCCGG
>JAUPKO010000170.1 GCA_030837395.1 Actinomycetota bacterium
GACGGGGGCCGGGCCGGTGAGGTCTACAACATCGGCGGCGGGACCGAGTTGACCAACAAGGAGTTGACGTACCTGATCCTGGAGGCGATGGGGGCGGGCGAGGAGATGGTCAAGCGGGTGGTGGACCGCAAGGGCCACGACCTGCGGTATTCGGTGGACATCTCCAAGATCTCCGAGGAGTTGGGCTATGCCCCGGCGGTGCCGTTCGCCGAAGGATTGGCTGAGACGATCGCGTGGTACCAGACCAACGAGGACTGGTGGCGCCCGCTCAAAGCCGGCACCCCGGCGGCACGGTAGGGGGGCGCGGTCATGGCGCACTGGCTGGTGGTCGGATCGAACGGGCAACTCGGGCACGACCTGATGGCGGTACTGCCGACCACCGGGCACACGTGCGTCGGCCTGGACCTGCCGGACATCGACATCACGGACCCGGAGTCGGTGGCGGCGGCCCTAGCCGACGTGGCGCCCGACGTGGTGGTCAACGCTGCGGCCTACACCGCGGTCGACGCGGCCGAGGCCGACGAGGCGACCGCGCTGCGCGTCAATGGTGACGGTCCCGCGGTGCTGGCAGCGGCCGTGGCAGCAGTGCCCGGCATGCGGTTGGTGCAGGTCAGCACGGATTACGTGTTCGACGGTTCAGCGGCGCAGCCCTACGGCGAGGACGACCCCATCAACCCCGCCTCGGCATACGGGCGCACCAAGGCCGCCGGTGAGCTCGCCGTTCTCGAGCTGCTGCCCGATCGCGGCTACGTCGTGCGCACGGCCTGGCTCTACGGGGTCAACGGGGCCAACTTCGTCAAGACCATGCTGCGCCTGGCCGGCAGCCGCGACACCCTGGAGGTCGTGGATGACCAGCGCGGCCAGCCCACCTGGAGCCGTGACCTGGCCGAACAGATTGAGGTCCTGATCGCGGCAGACGCACCCGCCGGCATCTACCACGGTACCTCCGGCGGCGAGACTACCTGGTTCGGCTTCACCCGGGCGATCTTCGCCGGTGCCGGCCTGGACCCCGAGCGGGTGCACCCGACCACCACCGACAAGTTCCCCCGACCGGCCCCGCGCCCGGCCTTCAGCGTCCTCGGCCACGACAAGTGGGCCGAAGTCGGCCTCGCTCCGCTCAGGGACTGGGACGAGGCTCTGGCTGAGGCACTGCCGTTGATCATTGCGGCCGAGCAGACGAACCCGCATTGAGCCGAGTGATGCTCCGGCCACGCGCATTGGCACCGGCCACACCCGGCCAGTAGTGCGCCAGGGCGATCGTCAACAGCACGGCCCAGGCCAGCGTCCCGACGATCCACACGGTCATCGGTGACGCACCCGTGAAAGTCCACCACTGCGGCGCACGGTTGAGGTCGATGTCCACGACGCCGATGCCGGTGACGAACCTGCGCAACCACGCATGCAGAGCGATCGCGGACGCGTAGCCCAGCAGCCCGCCGGCCACCACCAATTGCGTCCGGGTGAAGGCGAGTCGCTCCCCGGGGTGGGCAAGCAGCACCACCCCGAGCCAGGCCAACAGCAACGGCAGCAGGTAGCGCGGCTGGAACAGCGTGCCGCCCAGCACCTCGGACTGCAGCAAGGACCGCAGCGGAATCACCACGACCACGACCACCAGCACGGCCACGGCGGTCCCCTTGCGCCAATACATCACCCCGAAGCCGGCCAGCACGAAACCCCCGAGGACTAGCGTCGTGGGCAACCATGCCCCCGAGGGCATAGGCATGTCGATCCAGCCGAGCAAGTCCGACTCGTTCGTGCGGCCCCACGGGGCACCGGTGAGCGCGGACCAGTAGGTCGGCCAGGCCTCGATCATCGACCAGACGGTGGCGTGCACGGGCACCGGCGGGAACTTGTCGACGAACGATTCCGAGGCGAGTTTGGAGTGCCCGCTGCGGAAGAAGAATCCCGCTGCGACCCCGATCAGCAGCAGACCCGCCAGCAGCACCGGCCACCGCTTCCTGGCCAGGAACAGCAGCATTCCCAACCCGCTCACGCCGATGACGTAGAGCGCACCGTCGCCCCGCGATCCGGCCGCTATCACCCCGCCGAACCACCACACCGCCACCGCCACCCACCTGCGCCAACCAGTGGTCAGGAACGCCGTGACCATGGGGCCCCACAGCGCCGCGACCCCGGCCACCGCCCACGCGCTGGGGCTGGTCGAGGCATAAAGCGACACCCCCAGCGGCATACTCCCGAGCACCCACGAGAGCAACATCGGTGCCCGCAACCATGGCAGCGCGACGAGGTACGCCAGGGCGAAGACCGCCACCACCACAACGGCCACCGCGAATCTCACGCCCGCCACCCCGGCACCGGGCGAGTCACCGACGAAGGCGCTGGCGTAGGCGTAGAACAACGGCGGGTAGAGCCCGATGTTGGCCCGCACAACCGTCGTGGCGAGCACCCCGCAGTTGCCGTCGTGGGTGGGATCCTGCACGAAGCAGATGACGGGCCAGTCCGACACTTGGTAGAGCCCCACGCCGAGGTCCCGTTCGGGATTGTCGAGGGTCACCGGCTGGCAATCCTGCTCGCCTGCCGCGGAGGCGCACCAGATGGAGGCGAGGTGGAAGTCGTCGTCGGCCCCCGAGCCCGGTGGTGAACTCACCGCCCACGCGCCGAGCGCGAGCAAGGCCGACACCGCAGCCACCAGGAACAGTCCGATGAACCGGTAGTGCAGTCGCACACCGGACTCGATCAGCGACTGCGCCCGGTCAATCGGCGACGCGGAGGGTGCCATCGCGTTCCAGATACTCCACACCCTCGGCGGGGCAACGCCACCGCCCCTGGGCCACCTGCTGCAGCGGCACACCGGCTTTGCCGACCCAGCCCACCCGGCGGGCGGGGACGCCCACCACCAAGGCGAAGTCGGGCACGTCACGGGTGACGACCGCACCGGCGGCCACGGTCGCCCAGGCGCCGATCCGCACCGGTGCGACACACACTGCGCGGGCGCCGATAGCCGCCCCCTGGCCGATCTGGACCCCAACCGAGTGCCAGTCCGAGGCATTCTTGGGGCTGCCGTCGGGGTTGACTGCCCGCGGGAACTCGTCGTTGGTCAGCACCGCCGCCGGGCCGATGAACACCCCGGGCCCGAGTTGCGCGGGTTCGTACACCAGCGCGTAGTTCTGCACCTTGCAGTTGTCGCCAAGGGTCGCACCGTCGCCGATGTAGGCACCGCGGCCGATGATGCAGTCGCGTCCCACGACGGCGCCGGCGCGTACCTGCGCGAGGTGCCAGACGGTCGTCCCCTCACCGATCGTCGCACCCTCGTCGATATCCGCGCTGGGCAGGATCCTTGCCATGCTGGGCACCTTCCTAGTCGAAGACCACTGTGCGCCCGGCCGCGGCAGAGGCCAGCACGGCCTCGGCCACCTGCACCACCTGGGCGCCGTCCGCCATGGTGACGATATCCGCCGGCAGGCCCAGCACGGCGTCGCGGAACTGCTCGTGCTCGGTGCGCAGCGGCTCGGGTTTGGCGATGGCGTAGCGCACCACGTCGCCCTCGCTGACGCCGCGGAACCGCGCCATGTCGCTCCACTGGCTGTCGACTTTGCCGTTCTCGCAGAACGTGAGGTCGGCGGCCAACAGGTCGATCACGAACGTTCCCCGCTCGCCGGTCACCGACACCGTCCGCTCCTTGACCGGGGTGAGCCAGTTGACCAGGTGGCTGGACACCACGCCGTGCTCGAGGGACCCGACGATGGCCACCAGGTCCTCGTGCTCGCGGCCAGAACGGTTGGCCGTCTGGGCGGCCACGCTGACGAAGGACGACCCGGTGACCCAGCGGGTGAGGTCGATGTCGTGGGTGGCCAGGTCCAGCACCACGCCGACGTCGGCGATGCGCAGCGGGAAGGGGCTCTGCCGCCTGGTCACCACCTGGTAGATCGCACCCAGGTCGCCCGCCGCGATGCGTGCGCGCGCCGCCATCAGCGCCGGGTTGTATCGCTCGATGTGGCCCACCGCCCCGACGAGCCCGGCGGCGGCGAACAGGTCCGCCAGTTCGACCGCTTCGGCGTAACTGGAAGCCAACGGCTTTTCGATCAGGGCGTGCACCCCCGCGGCGGCCAAAGCGGTGCCGACCGCGCGGTGGTACGAGGTTGGTGCGGCCACCACCGCATAGTCGATGCCCAACTCCAGCAACTCCGTGACGTCATCCACCACAGGCACTCCCCGCAGCACCTCCCGCGCGTCACCCTGCGGGTCCGCTACGGCCACCAACTCGACGCCGTCCAACGACGCCAGGATCCGCGCGTGGTTGCGTCCCATGACCCCCAGGCCCACCAGACCTGCCCGCAGCACCGGACTCATGCCCCGGCTCCCGCGACCTGATTGACCGCCCCGATGACGGTGTCGACATCGTCGTCGGACAGCCCCGGGTGAACCGGCAGGCTCAGCACCTCGGCGGCCGCCTGCGCCGTGACTGGCAGGTCCAGCGCGGTCAGCCCGAACGACGGCAGCAGGTGCACCGGCGTGGGGTAATAGACCCCGGACCCGACCCCCCGCTGCGCCAGTGCCGCGGCAAAGCCGTCCCGATCACCCGGCACCCGGACGGTGTATTGGTGGTACACGTGCACGGCACCTTCGGCCACCGGCGGCACCGTCACGCCTGTCAAGTCGGCGTCGTACCGGGCCGCGATCGACTCCCGCCGCGCCGTCCAGCCGGCTAACTTGGCCAACTGCACCCGCCCGATCGCCGCATGAATGTCGGTCATCCGAGTGTTGAACCCGATCACCTCGTTGCGGTAGCGCTGCTCCATGCCCTGGTTGCGCAACAGCCGCACCTGCCGGGCGATGTGATCGCAGGCCGTGGTGACCATGCCACCCTCACCGGAGGTCATGTTCTTGGTCGGGTAGAACGAGAACGCCCCCGCCGCCCCGAACGCCCCCACCGGCGTGCCCTGCCATGAGGCCGCATGGGCCTGCGCAGCATCCTCGACGATCCACAGGCCATGGCGAGCGGCAACCTCGCCCAGGCGCGTCATGTCGGCCGGGTGGCCGTAGAGGTGCACCGGCATGATCGCCCGCGTCCGCGCCGTGATGGCCGCCTCCGCAGCGGCCGGGTCCAGGCAGAACGAGTCAGCCTCGATGTCGACGAACACCGGAGTCGCCCCGGCCAGCCGCACCGCGTTGGCCGTCGCGGCGAACGTGAAGGACGGCACTATCACCTCGTCGCCGGCCCGCACGCCAACCGCCAGCAACGCCAGGTGCAGCGCCGACGTACCCGAATTCACCGCCACACAGTGTCGACCCGCCACGACCTGGGCGAACTCATCCTCGAAACCGGCCACCTGCGGCCCCTGGGCAACCATGCCCGAGGCCAACACGGCATCGACGGCGGCCCTCTCGTCAGCGCCGATCAACGGCATCGCAGCGGGAATCACGGGGGGCCTTTCAGGTGGTCGACGGAACAGGCTGACTCTAGCCGTCAACGCCCACGCCAGTCCTGGGCAGGCCGTCCGCTTCGCTTCCCGGATCCGTCGCCCGAAACACCCACAGTCGCAGCACCACGAAGTTCAGCAGAGTGAGGATGCACACGACGATGACCTTGGCCACCAGGTAGTTCAGGCCAGCTGCCGCCAACCCCGAGACCCCCGCCGAGGTGAGCACCGTGTTAGCTGCCACGAGCACCGTGAACCGTACGAGCTGCGCCGGGGTGTGGGCCGTCTGGGCACCGAAGGTCCAGCGCTGGTTGAGGGTGAAGTTGACCGCGAACGAGGCCAGGAAGGACGTTGCCGCGGCCAGCGGCAGCCACACGCCGAGCACCCCGTGCAGCAGCCACAATCCCCCGATGTCGGCAATGGCGCTGAGAACCCCCACCGTGAGGTAGCGGACGATTTGGGCCACGCGGTCGGCCGTGAGCGGTGCCACAGCTCAGTCGGGGGTGGCTTGGATGTCGAGCACCAACGCCTGGATCAGCAGGTAGAAGCCGGTCATGAACGGCACGACGCTCAGGATCGTCGTGCCCGCGCTGGGTGTGGCCTCACCAATGGCCTGGAAGGTCGTCCACGCCCCCACCACGAGGCCGAACGTGGTGAACACGATCCCGGCGATGAGCATCACGGCGATCGGCGAGAAGGACCACAGGATGTACTTGAACCACATGCGCCGCCAGAATCCGGTGAACAGCAGCCACAGGATGCGCGGCACGGCCGTGTGCAACTTGATAGTCGACACCTCCTGGCCGTAGCGGGCCGGGATCGGCACGTCGATGGCGCGGACGTCGGCGATGTTGAGCCAGATCAGCAAGTCGTTCTCGAACTCGTAGCGACGCGAAACGCGGTCCAGCGGCACCCGTTCCAACGCCTCACGGGTGACGGCCGTGTAGCCGTTCTGCGGGTCGACGAGGTTCCAGTAGCCGGACGCCGCCTTGTTCATGAAGGTGAGGATCATGTTGCCGATGACCCGGTAGGCGGGCATACCCGCGGTGCTGGCGGCGGAGAAGAACCGGTTGCCCTTGGCGAAGCCGTAGCCGTCCTTGACGATCGGCTTGAGCAGGCGCGGTAGCTGCGCCGGGTCCATCTGGTTGTCGCCCGCCATGACCACCATGACGTCGCTGCCCAGTTCCATGGCCCTGGCGTGACCGGTGAGGATCGCCCCACCCACACCCTGGTTGACCTCCAGCCGGATCACCTCCAGCCGCGGATCCGGCACACTTCGCGCAACCTCGAGGGTGTCGTCCGGGCTGCAATCGTCCACCACGATGATGTGATCCACGAAGTCAGGCACCCCAACGATGGTCTCGGCGATGAGCGCCTCCTCCTTGAAGGCGGGCACCACAACGGCGATGGTCCTGTCGTCGAGCATCTGATGACCGTACCTGTTGCCCCTCAGGGCATGCGGGCGGACGCCTTGCGACCGGCGCAGAATCTGCCGTGCCGCTGCTCCAACACCCGGTGCACGCCCGAGAACGCCTGCGGTCCGCGCTGCCAGACGTCGGCCACGACGGTGTCACCGTCGGGGGTCCAGGCAAGGGTGTGGGTGCCGTGCGCGCCGCGGCCGAAACTCGCGCCATCCAGTCGGCGCAGCACCTCACCGGGGCCGCGGGACTCGGGCTGCCAGGTGATGATCGACGTGGCGATGCCGTAGTTGTCCGAACAGTCCTGCACGCTGCGCAGTCCGCGGCGGGCGTCGAGGTTGCCGGCCGGGCGCGCCAACACGGGGTCTCGGAAGCGCAGGTCGACCTGTTCCTGCCAGTCCGCGCCGTCCTCGCCGCGCCACTGCCGGTAGCCGGCGAAGTAGTCCGACCCGCTCGTACCGGTCAGGTGCCAGTCGGCCCCGTTGGCGGGGATCGCCAGCGCTGGGTCGATCACCCCGACGGGAAGGGTGCGCAGCGACGCCAGCCACGGCTCGCCGACGTCGGTGAAGGTGTAGGTGTGGGCCATGGGATCGCACGACTCCACGGTGGCCACCCACACACCGTCCCACCGATGCACCTGCGGGAACGAGAAGTGGTGCCGGCTGCGCAGCACGGTGCGTCGCTGCACAACTCCGACACCGGGTTCGATACGTAGGGCGACGATGCTGCCCAGGCCACGCCAGCGCTCCAACTCCTCCACGAAGACCCACAGGTTCCCCAGCCTGTCCCGGGCCGGGAACGGGTCGGCCCAGAAGCGGTCGTGCTGCGGGGCGTGCACTAGCAGGCCCGTGGGGTCGGCACCGTTGAGCAGGTCGTCGAGGCTCTGATCGAGCAACATGACGGCCCATCGGCGCTCCTGAGTGAGCCCGCGGCGCAGTCGGCTCAGGTTCATGCTGGGGCTCCCACGTGCCGGTAGAGGTCGGTCATGCGGCGCACCCACTGCTGTTGGGTGTAGTTGGCCTCGTACACGTCCCGGCAGCGCCGGCGTAGGGCGTCCCCACCGGCCGCCGACCACTCCAGGGCATCGCGCAGCGCGGCTGTGTCCACCGCGGCGCCGACAACCGCCACACCCGTGGCCACGCCGGCGGCGATCAGCGAGGCCGCATGCGGGCTCGACTCGACGATCACCACCGGTAACCCAGCCTCAAGTGCCTCCACCACCACCAGCGGCATGGCCGACTCTGGGGCCAGGGAGCTGAACACCAACCCGGTGTAGGCCGCCATCGACTCGCGCAGGTGCGCCGACGGCACCGGGCCGAGCAGGCGCACCCCGGGCCCGGCCAGTTGGGTCAACTCGTCGCGCTGCGGACCATCACCTGCGATGTCGAGCCGGGCCTCGGCGGGCCAGCCGCGCAACAACTCGGCGAAGCCCTTCTCGTCGCGAAGCCGTCCGACGGCCAGCCATCGCTGCTGCGGCGGGGCCGTCCGGGCAGCCCCGTTGACCTGCGGCACGCCGTTGGGCAGCAGCACCAGTCGGTCCTCGTCGATGCCGTAATGGGCGTAGGTCGACCGCGCGAACTCCGAGAGCACCACCAGGGCGTCGGCCCGGTTGAGCAGCGGATTGGCCCGCAAACCGAACGTGTTGCGCAAAGCGATCGGCCCGGTGGCCACCCGAGACTCGCGGTAGCAGGCATGTTCGACCGCCGCCCAGGGCCGGCCATCGGGACAGTCCGTGCATAGCCGACCGTCGCGGAACAGCAGACCGTTGGCACACATCGGGCGGAAGTTGTGCAGGGTGTGCACCACCGGACCACGCCAGCGGCGCAGCCAACGCAGGCCAATGTTCGGCACGGTGTTGTGCACGTGCACCACGTCGGGTGCGAACTCGCGCAGCCTCGGCGCAGGGTCTGGTCCCAGACTCGTCATGGTGCGCAAGGCTGCGCGGGCCTTGTAGCCGGGGAGGTCCTTCTCGGCGTCGGTGTGCCGACCCAGCAGCAGCACGTCGTGCCCTGCCCCGCCCAGCGCCTCGCACTGCGCCTCGACGACGACGTTCTCACCGCTGGATTGGTCCGAGGCGTAGAAGCTGTGCAGCAGGGCGATGCGCATGCGCGGCGGCTCAGCCGCGCCCGAGGGAGGCGCGGTATTCCTGGCACACCGCGAAGTCCGGCAGCAACCCCTCGGCGGCGGCCTCAGCCAGGCTCGGCGCGGCATCGTCCTTGGCCGACAGCGAGCACTCGCCCAGGTCGAACGGCCAGGCGACGCCGATCTCGGGGTCGAACGGGTAGATCTCCCGCTCGCGATCCGGGGCGTACGGCTCGCTGCACAGGTAGGCGACGGTGGACCCGTCCTCCAGTGCGGCGAAACCGTGCCCCAGCCCCTCGGACAGGTAGACCGCGCGTCGGTCCACGGTGTCGAGCAGGACCGTCTCCCACATGCCGTAGGTGGGTGAGCCGACCCGGATGTCGACGATGACGTCGAGCACCGCTCCGGTCAGGCAGGTGACGTACTTGGCTTGGCCGGGCGGGACGTCGGCGTAGTGGATGCCGCGCACCGTGCCCTTGCTGGACACCGAACAGTTGGCCTGGGCCAGCCGCAGCGGGTGCCCGGTGGCCTTGATGAACGCGGGCTCGGAGAACCACTCCAGGAACAGGCCACGGGCGTCGCCGTGCTGCTTCGGAGTAACGGTCCAGGCGCCTTCGATGCTCAGCGGGGTGATCTCCATGGGCATAACGCTAACGTCTGGCCCCGCTTCTGGTCCGGCCCGGCGCGCTGCGCCGCTGCGGGTCCCGCCCGGCTGGGGCGACCGACAGTGGGCGCGCTCAGCCTGCTTGCTTGCCTTTACGCCGGGCGGGACCCCCATCGGCTCCGAGCGCCTGGTGGGCAGAGAGCCGGGGCCGAAGCCGAGCGGGGCTGGCTTGACGTGAAGGCAGACAGCGCACGCCGCACGGCGTTCACGGACAAGCGCCGTAGTCAAGCCGGCCCTGCTCGGCGAAGGCCCCGGCGCCCCACCGCGAGGCTGCGGCACCACCGGCCCGTGGGTGCTACCCCTCCTGGCGAAGGACGAACTCGTGCATGCCGGGGACAGTGAAGGCGAGGAAACCGCGTTCGGGGGCGTAGAGGATGCCCTTGCGGAGCAGTTCCCGGCGGGTCATGGAGATCTGGCCGGCGTTGGTCTTGCCTGCGGCTCGGACGATGTCGGCCACGGCGGCGGACTCGCCGCCCACCTCGGCGAGGGCCCGCAGCAGGGTCTGCTGGGCGGCGGTCGATCGTTCCCAGCGGGACAGGTACAGCCCCTCGTCCACCTCGCGGCCGGCAAGGCGCAGGCCGACTTCGGTGTCGGCGACGCTGATGGGACTGCGCACGGCGAGGTCCCACACGTGTTTGCCCACGGCCTGGATCAGGTAGGGGTAGCCGCGGGCGGCGTCGAGGGCCAAGCTGAGGGCCGGTGGGCTCCAGGATTCGCCGCGTTCGATCACGGGGGCGGAGAGCGCGACCTCGGCTGCTGCACGGTCAAGCAGGCCGATGGTGCGGTAGTCGTAGAGGCGCTCGGCGTAGCTGGTGACGTCGGCGAGGATGGCGGGCAGCGAGGGCAGGCCGGCCCCGACCATCAGCACCGGCGGCGCGACGGGTTCCTGCGCCAGCAGGTGGAAGGCCTGGTTGAGTTCACGCAGATCCTCGACCGCGGCCTCCTGGAGTTCGTCGATGAGGATCAGCGTGCCAATGCCCAGATCCTTCGATGCGGCACCCATGGCCAGCAGGAGTGAGTACAGGTCCTCCGCGAGGCGGCCCGAGTCGCCCACGCCGGCCAGCGCCTCAACGTCGAGGCCGACCGAGATGCCGTCAGGGTTCCACGAGATCGAGAACGACTTAACCTGGATCCACCGTAGAAATCCGTGTGTTTATGGTGTTGTGAATGATC
>JAUPKO010000171.1 GCA_030837395.1 Actinomycetota bacterium
CAGGAACTCCATCCGCACCCAGCCGGTGCCGTGGTTGACCATCTGTTCCATTCGGCTGCGGCGTTGGCCGAGCATCTGCGTCACTGGGCCCACGTAGTCCTCAGGCACGTCGATCGTCAACCGCTCCATGGGCTCGTTCAGCTTGCCGTCGATCACCCGGGTCACCACGGTGGGTTTGCCCACCGTCATCTCGAAGCCTTCGCGGCGCATCATCTCGACCAGCACGGCCAGTTGCAGCTCGCCACGTCCCTGCACCTCCCAGGCGTCCGGCCGCTCGGTGGGGAACACCCGCAGCGAGACGTTGCCGATGAGCTCGGCGTCCAGCCGGTTCTTGAGCAGCCGGGCCGTCACCTTGCTGCCCTTCTCCCCCGCCATGGGCGAGGTGTTGGTGCCGATCGTCATCGAGATGCTCGGCTCGTCGACGGTGATCACTGGCAGCGGCCGCGGGTCGTCGGGGTCGGCGAGGGTCTCGCCGATGGTGATCTCCGGGATACCCGCGACGGCGATGATGTCACCCGGGCCGGCGCTCTCGGCGGAGACCCGGTCCAACGCCTCGGTCATGAGCAACTCCACGACCTTCGCGCTGGTGATCGTGCCGTCGGCCCGGCACCAGGCTACGTTCTGCCCCTTGCGGATCGTGCCCGAGTGCACTCGACACAGCGCCAGCCGGCCGAGGTAGGGCGAGGCATCGAGGTTGGTCACATGGGCTTGCAACGGGTACTCGTCGTCGTAGCTCGGCGGCGGTACGGTGCTGAGGATCACGCCGAAGAGCGCCTCCAGATCCGGGGCATCGGGCATACCGCCGTCCTCGGGCCGGTTCAGCGAGGCGCGACCTGCCTTGGCCGAGGCGTAGATGATCGGGAAGTCGATCTGCTGCTCATCCGCGTCGAGGTCGAAGAACAACTCGTAGGTCTCGTCCACCACCGCGGCGATCCGCGCGTCGGGCCGGTCGACCTTGTTGATCACGACGATGATCGGCAGCTTCTTGGCCAAGGCCTTGCGCAGCACGAAACGGGTCTGCGGCAACGGGCCCTCGCTGGCATCCACGAGCAGCAGGACGCCGTGCACCATCTCCAAGCCGCGTTCGACTTCGCCGCCGAAGTCCGCGTGGCCGGGGGTGTCGATGATGTTGATGGTGGTCGGAGGACGCTCACCTGTGGGATCGAGGTGGGTGACGGCGGTGTTTTTGGCCAGGATCGTAATGCCCTTCTCACGTTCCAGGTCCATGGAGTCCATCACCCGGTCGGTCAGCGCCTCGTGAGCTGAGAAGGCGCCGGACTGACGCAGCATGGCGTCGACGAGGGTGGTCTTGCCGTGGTCGACGTGGGCGACGATGGCGATGTTGCGCAGATCGTCGCGGGTGGTGAGGGCCATGGCGCAATCGTCGCAGGTCGGCGCGGCGCGCGGGGCGGCGCGTCAGCCGACGTAGGCGCGCGTGACGAGCCCGCCCTCGAGTTCGATGTTGATCCGGTCGAAGCGGTAGTCCATGGTCATGGCCCTGCCCTCACCGTCGACGCTGGCGATGCGGACCGTGTAGCCGGCCTCGGTGGCCGCCGCCTCGGCCTGCGCCTGGGACATGCCCAACAGGGCCGCGTTGACCGCCTCGTTGTCCGGCTCCTGCACCGGCGGCGGCAAGGCGGGCCGCGACTGCGCCGGTGCACCTCCCGTTGTGGCGCTGGCCGAACCGCTGGCGTCGTCCACTGAGCCCTCCGATCCGCAGCCGACGAGGAGCACCGCCATCGCGGCACCCGTCAACAGCACCATGGCGGTCATCCGCCCACCACTCCGCATCGTCCTAGTCAAGCCCCATCACCACCGAGCGCACAACCGCTGGGGGCAGCGTGTCGCCCCGCAGTGCCCCGGGACCGTCCAATCGCGCGCCGAGGCCGTGGCTTTTACCGCCTGGGCGCGGGTTTGCCGTACAGCCAGCCTTGACCGTGGCGCCAGCCCTGGCTGGCCAGCACCGCCTGCCCGGCCGCGGTTTCCACCCCCTCCGCGACAGTGTCCAGGCCCAGCCCGTCGGCCAACCCGACGAGGCCGTCGGCCAGCCTGGTGCAGGTCTGGTCGCCGGCTGCGAGCCCGGACGTGAAGGATCGATCGAGTTTGAGACCACCGATGGGCAGGTCGCGCAGGTGGCTGATGGAGGAGTAGCCGGTGCCGAAGTCATCGACGTACCAGCTGATACCGGCGTCGGCGAGGGTGGCCACCGTGGCGCGCAGGTCACCGGTGAGGTTGAGCAGTGCTGTCTCGGTGACTTCCAAGTGCAGCCGTTCACTGGGCACCCCCCACTCGGTGAGGGCGCCCACCACGTGGGCGTCATAGTCCCCCCGGCGCAGCGACTCCGCCGAGACGTTCACCGCGATGAAGCGACCGGAGTCCGGATCGCCGGCCAACTCCTCGATCGCCTTGTTCAGCACCACGAGGTCCAGATCGGCGATCAGGTGCCCGCGCTCGGCGACCGGCAGGAACTTCCATGCCTCCACCGTCTGGCCATCTGCGGTGAGCCAGCGCACGAGTGCCTCGTGCCCAACTACCTCGCCGGTCGTCAGGTTCACTATCGGTTGGAACCAGGGGCGGAACTCATCACGTTGCAGACCGACTCGGATGCCGGACTCCAGTTGCAGCAGCCGCTGCGCTTCGTCGGCCATCTCCTGATCGAGGAACTCGTAGCGGTCCCGCCCGTTTGACTTCGCCCGTCGCATGGCAACGCCGGCTCCGCGCAACAACTCGCCCGCGTCGTCGTCGCGGCCACCGACCGCGATCCCGATGCTGACGCTCGGGGTGACAGCGACCTCGCCGACGTGGATGGGATCCACCACCGCACGCCGGATCCGTTCAGCCAGGGGCACGGCATCAGCTCCGCTGGCAAGGTCCGGCAGGACAACGTGTACCTCATTTCCGGCACCACGCCCGACGAGGTCGACGTCACCCACGGTCGCGACGATGCGCCTGGCCACGGCAGCCAGGACGCGATCGCCGGCGGCGTGTGCGTACGCATCGTTGATGGTGCCCAGCCCGTCCACCCCGATGCACATCACGCCCACCACCGCGCTCCCGTGGGCCAACCGCGCCTGCCGATCAGCGATCCGGCCGGCGGTGGCTGCCAGGGTGGCCAGGCCGGTCAACCGGTCATGTCCGATGGCGTGCTCAAGTTCGACTCGCGCCTCGACCTCCGCCTGGATGTCGCGCAGCGCCCCCACCAGGGCCAAGCCCTCCGACGTCTCAGTCGGATGCACAGACGAGGACATCCAGCGGTAGGTCCCGTCGGGCCGCAGCAGCCGGACCTCCTGCGGACCTTTGTCACCAGCCAAACTCTGCGAGAGATCGCCCCGCCGACCGCGATCCTCCGGGTGCAGAAACTCGTCGGCCTGGTGACCCACGATGTCCGCCGGCTGCCACCCGAGTACGGTCCGGACCGAGTCCGAAAGCCACTCCACGACGCCATCACGGTCGATCTGCCACACCACGTCAGAGGCGTTCTCGGCCAGCATTCGGTAGCGGGCCTCGCTGCTGGCCAATGCTGCCTGCGCCCGCTCCTGCGCGGCATCGGCGAGGGCTTCCTCGGTCACGTCCGTGACGGTCCCCAGGAGTCGTCGCGCGCTCCCATCTGACTCGCGGACGACGAGGGACTTCTCTTGCACATACCGCACATCGCCGTTCGGTCGGACGATGCGGTGCCGGACCGCATACTGCGAACCGGCCACCAGGACACGATCAACTGCGTCTCGAACCGTGCTTCTGTCGTCTGGGTGCACAGCGGCGAGGAAGGCGTCGTAGTCGGGTGTGAACGATTGCGGCGGAAGGCCGAAGATGCGATATACCTCGTCGGACCACCAGAGTTCCCCACTGGGCACATCCAACTCCCAAGCTCCCATGTGAGCCAGGGCCTGCGCTTCGTCAAGGACCCGACGTTGCCGGTCCGCGGAACCGTCGTCGGCCGGCGCCAGGGTTGTGATGCATCCCAACTCCACACCGGCGTCGTCGCAGACCTGGGTGCACGTCAGCATCCACCACCGTTCGACGTCAGGC
>JAUPKO010000013.1 GCA_030837395.1 Actinomycetota bacterium
TCGTGAATGGGCCGACGACTGGCGGGACCGCAATTGGCCACTGGGCACACCGCGATACATCTTTCATGGCTACCCGCGCCTCCTACAATCAGATCCAGAGCATCTGCGCCAAGTTGTGGGGGACGTCGCTTGGTGCGTGGCGGCGATACGGGAAGTCGGACCGGATGAGGTCGCTGCGACGCTGGCCGAGTCTCTTCGATTCATTCCAAAGGATCACCGAACAGAGGTTCTCCTTTCCGTGGTCAGCGAGGGCCTAAGGCAATTGCGCTCAGCGGACAAGGACTCCAACGAGGTGCCTCAGCTACTGGCGCTGGGCGCACTCCAGCGCTCGTCGTTGGACATGGCACAGGAAGCGGTGGCCCTCACATCTGTAGACGCCAGCAGCCCCACTGTCTTGTGGGCTAGCCCAAAGCATGCACCGGTTCTCCGAGTTGGCCGTCATCCGTGCGCCGTCACTGCGCTGGCAGCCTTGTCACCCGAGGTATTGCTTTCAGCTGGAGAAGACGGCCGAGTTGTTCTATGGCATTCGGACCGACCTGGGGACTCTCAACTCCTCGGCAGTCATGGCGCACCTATTCGATGTATGGCGGCCCTGACTGAAGCCACTTTCGTAACTGGAGGCGACGATTGTCGAGTCATGTTGTGGGGGGAGCTCAACGACGGGAAACCGCCACGCTGTCTTGGTCGACATGATGCACCTGTGCGGTGTGTGGCCGCTCTTTCGGGCGACTCTTTCGTAACTGGCGGGGACGACAATGGGGTGCTGCTCTGGTCCGCCGACAGTCGAGAGGGACTCGTCGAGCTCGGCCGCCACAAAGGATCCGTCTGGTGCGCATGCACACTGGACCAGTACCGAGTTGCGAGAGCGGGGCGAGTTGGCCGCGTTCTACTGTGGGATCTTCGCACGCCGGGTTTTGCGGTCTGCATCGGAAGTCACCGGGGGCCCGTCCGAGCGCTCGCTCGACTCGATTCTAGCCGGCTCGTGGCTTGGTCGGAGGACGGCAGAATCTGGATTTGGAGCGTTGACAAGGCTGCGGCTGCAGTCCAGATGGGTGTCCACAACTCGCTGTCTGCTATAGCTGTGGTTGGCGGAACTGTCGTCACCTTCGGACACGATAGGCGAGCCCGCACTTGGGATCCACAAATTGCGGGTAGGCCAATGCATGTTGAGACGGACGACGAGGTTGTTCGCGCCGCAGTTCCATGGTGGGGACAGCAGATTGTTGCCGCCGATGCAAAGGGCGCAATCAGTCTCTGGCAGCGATCCGGCTCAAGCGATGACATCCCCCACCGGCATCCTCCAACAGCCGCGGTGTGCATCGCGCTTCTTTCCGATCACCAGCTAGTGACCGGTGACGATAGTGGTGACGTGTACCTGTGGAACACATCAACGAGTACTCCGCCCACTCTGGTGGGCCGCCACCCGGCTCCCGTGGCAGTCCTCTGGGCAATTGACAATCACCGTTTCGCCACTATCGCGAATGGTGATGTATTCATGTGGAACATCCGCAGGCCTGGGAAAATCACACAGCGACTTCGCCACACTCGTGCATGCTGCCTTGGCAGCACGATCGATGGAAGACTCCTAGTCGGGGGGGAGGACGGGGTTGTTCGCGCAGCCACGATTGACTCCGTATTAAATCGTGCCGAGATTCGTGAGTTTGGCCACCATACAGGAGCAGTCTCAGCCATTGCGGCCCATGACACATCTCTGGTGGTCACGGCTGGCATGGATCGACGTCTGCGTCAATGGGATCTCAACCTTCCAGGTGTTGTCACGGAAATCGGACGAACCACCAGTGTCACGAAGACGCTCGCACTCCTCGGCACGGCGGCCATCGTGACAGGTGGTGAGGATGGCAGGTTGACTCACTGGCCGCTGGATCGACCGGGTGCCGCCCAAACGCTCTGCACGCTCGAGGGAGCAGTTCATGCGGTCTATTCGCTAGGTCGCGATCGAGTACTTGTGTGCAGCGCGCAGACTGAAGTCGGAGGCGGAGGTCAAGGCACCACGATGCGACTTGATGTGTTGAACGTCAATGATGCTGACGTCCCCGAATGGCATGCCTCCCTCAAGCTCAGAGCAGTTGACTGCAAGACCAGCCAACACGCTGGCCTATCCGTGGCATTGGCCCACGACCCAGTTGGCCTGTCGGTGTGGGGGAGTTCGTTGGGTTCCCGCGCTTCACAGGTGGCGGAATCGACTGCAGCTGAGGCAGCCGCCGCACAAATTACAGGGAACTTGCCCGGATTTCTGGCGCTAGCATCGCATGACGCGAGCAAGGCAAGGAGCATGCTTGAGGTAGTGATAGCGGGCCACGGGGACGATGCCGTGCGAGTCGGCTTCCAGGCACTGTCCTGCGAGCTATTCGATCCTGACCCGAAAGTCGCGGAGGATCTGTATGCGAGTTCCCTCAGAATGGACCCCACGAATGCCTTCAACTTGGGCAACTACGCACGCCACCTGGATCTGAGGATCGGGGATGTGCCAACCGCCGAACTCATGTACCGACGTGCACTTGAGGAGAACCCTCTAGATGTCGCGCTGTTGTTTGACTTCGCGGCCATGAAGTACCGATCTCAGGGCGACTTCAAGGGGCTTGAGATCTGCTTTCTTGGCTCGCTCCGTGAAGATCCTGGAAATGCACGCGTGCAGGGTGAATACGCTCTCTTCCTGTGGTTCGCGTTAGGCCAGATCGACAAGGCCGAGCAGGTCTTCAGACAATTGGCGAGGAGCGAGCCAACTAGCCCGATGCATGTAGTCTTCTATGCCTGGTTTGTTTACCTCACGCGACACGACGTTGCGACTGCCCGGTCCATACTTTCGCAGCATCATCCCAATACACAGGGTGCTGATCAGACTTACTGGCTCGATCCACCGGGCACCACCGACACGCTCCAATTCCTGGACAAGGCGCTTAGGTTCAGGGCATACCGCAGTCGTGAGTCGGTGCAAAAGCAACAAAGCCACCCCGAGATCACGTACCTGGGACACCTGTATTCCTTGGCCCCCGACGAGTCAACTGCGTGGATAGCTATCGCCGTGTTCTTATGCGCCACGGGTCAAGAAACACTCGGGCGGGAGATCGGCAAGAGACTCGTCCTCCCGGAACCTCACGGTGCAGTCGAGTTGGCATGCAACGCAATGGTTCTCGCCCACGTATTGGGGGACGAAAGGGCGGCACGGTCGATCTTCTATCGAGCCACGGCAGAGGACCCCACCGATCCGGATGTTGCGGCGGAACACGTGGAATTCCTTGTCTCAACGGGCGACTTGACCGGTGCCGACCGAGTCCGGCAGCTCCACTGGTCGATGACATCAGGACCCGTCAACGACCTCGCTCTGGAGCGATTGGCCGACTTCTTGGCCGCAGAGGGTGAGGTTATGTACGCGTTGGAGGCTTGCGAGGTCGACATAGCCAAGAGCGGCACAATCGTCCCAAGTCCAGGCCAGTACGCACTCTCCCAGCAAGACATGTCCGGCGATGATGATCGTGCCGAGGCACTGTTCCGGCAGGCACTGGCTATTGGGCCTCCCCCCGCGTGGCTACTCGGCGGGTTTGCAGTGTTCCTGTCGGAAGTGCGCGGCGATCATGATCGGGCGCAGGAGCTATTTGAGCGGGCATTGGCCGCGGGTCCCGCTTCACCGTGGCTACTCGGTAGGTTCGCAGTGTTCCTGTCGGAAGTGCGAGGTGATCATTCCCGGGCTGAGGAGTGCTACCGGCGGGCGCTTCCCTTGGACCATTGGCACGGTGAGACGCTGGGGAACTACGCGGTGTTCCTGTCGGATGTGCGCGGCGAGTATGCGCGTGCGCGGAACTTTTTCGAGCGGGCGCTAGCCGCCCGATCCGTCCCTGTCTGGATTCTGGCACGCTACGCGCTCTTGCGGTCGGATGTGCCCGGCAAACATGCGTGGGGCCAGGACCTATTCGGGCTGGCGTTGGCTGCGGGCACTGCTTCGGCGTGGCTGCTCGCTAGGTACGCCGTCTTGATGACCGATGTGCGCGGCGACCATGACCGGGCGCAGGCGCTGTTCGAGCGGGCCCTGGCCGCCCGCTCCATCCCTGTCTGGATCCTCGGCAGCTACGCCGTCTTCATGACCGATGTGCGCGGCGACCATGATCGGGCGCAGGAACTGTACGAGCAGGCTCTGGCCGCGGACCCGACCCGCGCACATACCCTTGGCAACTACGCCAACTTCATGGAGATTGTGCGCGGCGACCACGACCGGGCGCAGGCGCTGTACGAGCGGGCTCTGGCCGCGGACCCGACCCGCGCACATACCCTTGGCAGCTACGCCGTCTTCATGACCGATGTGCGCGGCGACCATGACCGGGCGCAGGCGCTGTACGAGAGCGCCCTGGCCGCCCGCTCCATCCCTGTCTGGATCCTCGGCAGCTACGCCAACTTCATGACCGATGTGCGCGGCGACCATGACCGGGCGCAGGAACTGTATGAGCAGGCCGTGGCCGCGGACCCCACCGACGCCAACATTCTGGGCAACTACGCCAACTTCATGAAGAATGTGCGCGGCGACCACGATCGGGCGCAGGCGCTGTACGAGCGGGCCCTGGCCGCGGACCCCACCGACGCCAACATTCTGGGCAACTACGCCAACTTCA
>JAUPKO010000172.1 GCA_030837395.1 Actinomycetota bacterium
GGGGGGGCGCCCCCCCCCGCCCCCCCGCGACGACCAACCACCCCCCAGGTGTGTGATCAGGCCACGGCTCGAGCGGCTGGCACCGCGGCCACGGCGGCTGGCGCCATCGCCGCCTCGCGATCCTCCTCAGCGCTGCCGTCGGCAGCAACCTCAAGTGCCGCGGGCGGCTCTGATCTGGCTCCCGCGACGGCCGCTGCGGGGCGCGCGGAGCGGACGAATCGGGCGGAGCCGCGGGCCAGGTCGTGGCCGATCGACTGTGCGTCGACCTCCACCGTCACCCGCGGACGCCCCTCGTCCTCCCATTCCCGCACCCGCAAGCGGCCCACGACCACCACCGGGTCCCCCTTGTGGATGCTCGACACGACATTGTCGGCCATGGCCCGCCAGGCGAAGACCGTGAGGAACGAGGCGTCCTGATCGACGAAGGCGCCGACCGCCGAATCGAAGCGGCGTGGCTGGGACACCATTCGGAACCGAGCCAGCGACAGGCCGGACTGAGTGACAGTGTGGCGGACATCGGTGACGGCGATGCCGATGATGGACGTGCTGATGGTGTGCATGACTCCCCCAGGTAGCGGATCCCGATGCGGCCGCTCTTCGACCGCACCTCAACTCTGCCCGACTCCACACACCCCAGACGAACTCCTTGGCGACTTGTGGATAACCCCCGTGTGCCTAGACTCGCCCCATGGACGAATGCACCCGCCTCTCGGAGAGCAAGTACCTCTCCTTGACGACCTTCCGCAAGTCCGGCGACGCCGTAGCAACTCCGGTGTGGGTGGCCCGCGACGGTGATCACCTCTACGTCACAACCAAATCCGACAGCGGCAAGGCCAAACGCCTGCGCAACAACGGCGAGGTGCTCCTGGCCCCTTGCGACGTCCGTGGCAACCTCACCGGTGAGCAGGTGCCAGGCACCGCACGACTGCTCGACGAGGCCGGCACCAAACGTGTCGGCGCCTTGATCAACAAGCGGTACGGGCTGCTGGCCAAAGCCATGACGATCGGCGACAAGGTGCGCCGGGGCAGCCCGTCGATCGGGATCGAGATCACCCCAGGCGCCGCTGGACAGACGCCGACACCGGACGCCACGTCCCACTGACAGCCGACCAACGGGCCCGCGCCCCTGCCCGCAGGTGTGGGGAATGCCACAGATGGCGTGCGATCAACACCCACCACGGAACTGCCCTCGCAGTATTGTGTGGTTATGTCGCAGTCGCCGCCTCCTGCCGCCGAACCTGACGCAGGCGACGATTCCAAGCCGGCCGCACCGCACTCGAACGGCGCGGCCGGACTAGGGCCGCTGTCCCCACGATGGTCGCGGGTAGCGGTGGCGGCCCTGGCACTGCTCGCCGGCGGCATGATCTTTGCGGTCTGGCCCTCCCATGCTGACCCGGCGCAGTCGGCTGCGGCGCCCGTGGTCTCGGCCATCCCTGCCGCCTCCCCGCAGGCTGCCGTCGCCAGCACGGCAGCGACGCCCTCGGCAATGGCCTCATCGTCGGCCTCCCCCACCACCACCCCTGTGGCCGAAGGCGCGGCCGTGACCGGACTCATCGAGAACGTCGATGGCCTACCCAACACCGTCGTCGCGACGGGCGACGGCGCCGTGTTCGGCGATCCTTCGGCGGGTGTCATCACGTATACGGTCGAGACCGACCAGTCGCTGGCCGGCGAGCTGCCCGCGTTGCTCGCCACCGTCGAGCAGGCCCTGGGCAACACCGAGAAGGGCTGGACCGCCTACGGCTCTCACGCGTTGCAGCGCGTCGGGTCGACCGACATGGCGAGCATCCGAATTGTGCTGGCTACGCCCGCAGTGGTGGACGAGGCCTGTGCTCGTTCGGGTCTGGACACGGCTTCTATGTATTCCTGTTGGGACGGCGCCCACACCATGCTCAACTCGGACCGCTGGTTCCATGCGACCCCCGAGTTCACAGACCTGAATGTCTACCGCACGTACCTGGTGAACCACGAATTCGGCCACGGTTTGGGGTACGACCACCAGTATTGCCCAGGTCCGGGCGAAGTCGCCCCCGTCATGCAGCAACAGTCCATCAGCCTGCAGGGCTGTCAGGCCAACGGCTGGCCGATTCCCTGACCCCAAGCGCCGGCACAGCCTCGTGTCATCCCCAGCCGGGTCGATCATCACCGGCCGTCATCATCCGAACGGGTGCTCCCGGCTGACGAGCCCGCGGGCGACACGTTCCGGCGTTCTACGGTCGAAGTATGGGGATGACAGGGCTAGTCGCGACGTTGAACATTGCCGCCTACGACCTCGCCGTTGGCGGCCCCTCGCCGAGCACATCAGCGAATGAGGTCTCCGCCTCATCGCCATCGCCCAGCGCGACCGAAGCGCCGCCGGTGGAGCCGCTCGAATTCACCGAGGTGGCGGTGACGTTGGGCGTGCTGCTGATTGCGCTCATCGCCACCGGCGTCATCGTCCTGGCCTTTCGCCGCGGCTACTGGTTCAGCCTCCGCAAAGGAACGCCGGTGGAGCCCGGACAGCAACAGCCCATGTCGGCATCGCCATCGGAGAGGATCGAAGGCGACACCTTCGTGCGCAGCGTGCTCGCGCTCTGGCTCGTCGTCGGGCTGTTGGTCCTCGCGGTCATGTCATTCGGCATCGCCGACTCCACCCTTCGGTCGACCCTCATCGGCGGAATCACGGCCAGTGCAGGCGGCGCCATCGCGTTCTACTTCTCCACCAAGGCGGCGGGCGATGCGCGCCGGGACCTGCTGTCGGCCTCCGCCGGCGAGATGGTGGGCGTCCCCGATGTCGTCGGGCAGACGGTTGCGCAGGCGCAGGCCCTGTTCGCTGCCATGCCGGGTCTGAAGTTGGCAGTGCGCGTGGAACCCTCCGCCGCAACGTTGGCGCTCACCGATGTAGTCACAGCGCAGACGCCGCTGGCGGGCGTCCGGGTGGGTCGCGACACCACCGTCACCGTCACCGCCGGCGCGCCGGACCCCACACCGGCCGACCCCACACCGGACCAGCCCGCACCGGACCAGCCCGCAGGCGTCGAGCCCACTGACCGTCAGATGTCGTGATCGCTCGGCCAGATGAGGCAGCCTGATCAACCTCAGGCTGCTGTGCTTGCCTCGGTGGCCGCCTTACCCAGGGGTGTCGGCTTCGCTTTGCGGCTGAGCAATCGGTCAAGCCCCACGAACATCGACGCCATAAGCAGCCCGAGGATGATGATGACCACGATGTTGATCAGCACTCCGGCGTAGCCGGCCGCCTCCAATCCCGGCACTAGCGGCGACGGCGCTCCGGTGCCGTCGTAGTTCACGTTGATGAACGGGTAAGGATAGAAGTTCACGCCCTTCTGCAGCGCAATGTCACTGCACCTGTCGCCGGGCGCGTTCACGGTCATCAAACCGTGCAGCAATGTGTAGGCGAGCCACACCAGAGGAATCGCCATCATCTTCGGCACGAGGTCCCAGGTGAAGCGTGGCCGTGGCCCGAACAACAGGAACCCCAGCAACGTGGCCCAGGGCACGAAGTAGTGGTAACCGAAGTTCGTGTAGACACCCCAACCGCAGGGATTCGCGCTGGCCGCCAGGATGATCGCGTAGATCAGACCGGTGATGACGATCATCACCAGCGATGTCATACGCAGCCAACGGAACCAGACTCCGTCGCGGGTTGGGTTCGCGGCGAGCATCCAGTTGACGATCAGGGCGATGATGTTGGACCACACGGTGAAGTAGCTCAGGGTGAAGATGATCCCGTTGAAGGCACCACCGCTGACCGGGCTGGTGGCCGAGAGGATCAGGCTGATCGTCAACGCCGAGGTGCCCACGACAGCAACGACGAGGTGGTAGATGCGTGCCACCGTGACCATGGAGCCCGTGGGCGCGACGGTTAGGGTGCTCGGATGGGTGCTGGTTGCCACTGACATGGCGCAATGATGACCGCAATCGCCCGCCGATGGGCGGACTGCGGGCAGATATGGCCAGGCTCAGCTACAGATCCCCCACTGAGGGGGTCGACGCGTCCCACCACGCGGACAATCATGGCGGGGCCCAGGTCGTGTTTCGCGCCCTGGCGGAGCCTGCACCGGCTGCGTTGCGTCATAGGAGCATCCGCCACGCCGGGTGCGCCCGGTAGACGGCCAAGAGCGCCACAACGTTGCAGACTGCACTCAACCCCGAATCCACCACACCGAAAGTGAGCGTCATGTTCGACGACAACGGATCGTTCCTGCTCGCCATGCTCGAGTTCTTCCTGTTCTTCGCCTGGATCATGATCCTGTTCTGGGTCTTCGGCGACATCTTCCGCAGCCGCGACCTCGGCGGTGGCGGCAAGACCTTCTGGGTCCTGTTCGTGATCCTGTTGCCCTGGCTGGGCGTGCTGGTCTACCTGTTGGTGCGCGGCAAGGGCATGCACGAGCGTCAACTGGAGCAGGCCAAGGAGTTGCAGGCCGCCCAGGTGGAGTACATCAAGTCCGTCGCCGGCTCCGGCGGCACCTCGGCATCGGACCAGATCGCCTCGGCGAAGTCCCTGCTCGACTCCGGCGCGATCACCCAGGCCGAGTTCGACGCCCTCAAGGCCAAGGCCCTGGCCTGATCCCCACCCTCAGGCACGACGGCGGCGGCACCGGGGACGGTTGTCGCCGCCGTTGTGCTGTCACCCCCTGATCAGCAAGGAGTAACGAAATGAAGGTCATCATCGTCGGCGGCGTCGCAGGTGGCGCATCATGTGCCGCGCGCCTGCGCAGACTCGACGAGTCCGCCGAGATCATCATGGTCGAGCGCGGACCGTACGTCTCGTACGCCAACTGTGGACTGCCGTACCACGTGGGCGGCGTGATCGAGCACGAGTCCGACCTGCTGGTGGCCAGCGCAGCGCTGTTCCGACGACAGTTCAATGTCGACGCCCGAACGGGTTGCGAAGTCATCGGAGTCGATGCTCCCGCCAAGACCGTGCAGTTGCGCGATGTCGCCACCGGCGCCGTGACCACAGAGTCCTACGACACCCTGGTTCTCTCCCCCGGCGCGGCCACGGTTCGCCCGCCGATCCCCGGCATCGACCTGCCCGGAATCTTCGAGGTGCGAACCGTACCTGATGCCCGCGAAATCCGACGCTGGGTTGAGCGCGGCACGGATTTCCTCGCCGGAATGGAGCGCTACTCGGGATTCCAGACCGTGCGCCCAGCCCGACATGCGGTCGTGGTGGGCGGCGGCTTCATCGGGCTGGAGATGGCCGAGAACCTCACCAAGCGTGGCTTCAAGGTCACCGTGATCGAATTGGCGGACCAGGTGCTCACCCCCCTGGACCCCGAGTACGGCAACCTCGTTGCCGACTACCTCGAACTGAAGGGGGTCCACGTCGTGGTCGATGACGGCGTCGCCTCCTTCGAGCAGGACGGCGACGAGGCCCTGACGGTCACGACCCAGTCGGGCCGAACGTTCCCGGCCGATCTGGTGATCGTCTCACTCGGGGTCCGACCCGACACGACGCTGGCAGCGATGGCGGGCATCGACATCGGCGAGCGCGGCGGAATCCGGGTCGACGAGCACATGCGCACGAGCGATCCGAACATCTTCGCTGTCGGCGATGTCGTGGAGGTCCGCGACTTCGTCACCGGCGAATGGTCCCTGATAGCGCTTGCCGGACCGGCGAACCGACAGGCACGGATCGCGGCAGATGTCATAGCGGGGCGCGACTCAACGTTCCGCGGCACCCAAGGCACCTCCGTGATCGAACTGTTCGACTCCACCGTCGCCTGGACCGGAGCGAGCGAGAAGACCCTGCAGCGCTTGGGCGACACCGACTACGAGGCGGTCTACCTCTACCCGAACTCCCACGCCGGCTACTACCCGGGCGCCAAACCGATCGCCATGAAGATCATTTTTCGTAAGTCGGACGGACGCCTCCTCGGCGCCCAAGGGGCCGGCATGGATGGCGTCGACAAGCGCATCAGTGTCCTGGCGATGGGGATCCAGATGGGTGCCACCGTGTACGACCTGGAGGAAGCCGAACTCTGCTACGCACCACCGTTCGGCAGCGCCAAGGACCCCGTCAATTTCGCCGGCATGATCGCCGCGGGCGTGTTACGCGACGACATGCCGCTGGCGCACTGGGCCGACGCCTCCGACGCGTTCATCCTGGACGTGCGCGAACCGGTCGAGCTGGCGGTCGAAGGTGTTCCGGGATCGGTCAACATCCCCATCGGTGAGCTGCGTTCCAGGTTGGACGAACTGCCTCGGGACCGCGAGATCCTGGTCCTGTGCAGGTCTGGGCAGCGGGCCTACACCGCCACCCGATGCCTGGTGCAGAACGGCTTCGACGCGCGCGTTATCTCCGGCGGAATGCTCTCGCACGCCATCGTGACCCGACC
>JAUPKO010000014.1 GCA_030837395.1 Actinomycetota bacterium
ATCGCGGGCACCCACACGCATTCGGCACCCGGCGGGTATTCAGACTATGCGCTCTACAACTACTCAATTGGTGGGTGGAACCAGGGCACGTTCGAGGCCATTGTGGCGGGAATCGTCGAGGCCGCCCTGGTCGCCATCGGCTCGGCGGTGCCAGGACGGGTGCTGCTGAACCGGGGCGACCTTTACGGCTGCGGCGGCAATCGGGCGGTCGCTGCCCTGCGCCGCAATCCGGAGTTCCGCGCGGAGGCGCCAAAGCAGACATGGACCGACACCGACATGGTGGTGTTGCGATTTGTGGCCGACTCGTCCCCCGACCGCGACGTGGGCATGCTGACATGGTTCGCCCTCCACCCGACGAGCCTGGGAATGTTCAACCGGGTGACCTCTGGCGACAACAAGGGCTGGGCGGCGATGCTCGTCGAGCGGCAGATGCGCCCGGTGGCCCCGGGATTCGTGGCCGCGTTCGGCAACGCGAACGCCGGGGATGTCTCCGGCAATGTCTCAGTCGATGACTCCGGTGAATTGGCGGTGCGGCGACCATTCGGCGGGGAACGCCAGACCACCGTGGCCGCGTTGCCGCGGGCTGCACCCAAGGGTGACTTCGAGGCCGATCTGGCCGTGATGCGACGCCTCGGAGCGCAGCAGGCGGAGTTCGCCCTGCGCCTCTTTCATGGGGCCGAGCGGGAACTCTCCGCCGTGGTCGATAGCCGTGCAGTGTTCGTCGACATGGCCGCAGCGCAGGTGGGCAAGGTGGACGTGGATGGCGCCGGTGGCCGGGAGAGCACAGCCGCGGCGGCGTACGGCATCTCCTTCGGAGCCGGCAGCACCGAAGACGGGATCGCCTTCGCCTCCATCGGGCCCGTGGACGTCGCTATCGGCATCCCGGAGGGTATGGACTCTCGGCGAACTCGCTTCGGACGCCTCGGTCTGATCACTGCGGGGGCGACCGCTGCGACCTGCGCAGCTCTCGCCCTCGCCCGTCGGCGGCCCGGACTGGCGGCACTGATGGCCATCCTCCCGGTGATCGCAGCGGGGGCGGCGCCGGCGTGCCGTGGGGCGGCTGCTGCGTCGATCGCCCAGCGCACCCTGGCATCGGAGCTTCCACGGCCCACGGAATCAGGCGTTGTCGCGGGGTCCTGGGAGGTGCCGCCGGAACGGGACTGGTCGTCGGACTTCGTGCAGAGCCAGGCCCCCAAGCCGGTGATGTTCGCAGCGGGGCTGACGCGCTGGCGCCGGTCCGATTCCGCTGCTGGTCCCGAGCAACTGTGCCCCTTGGCGCCCAACGTGATCCCGGTGCAGGTCCTCACCCTCGGTGAACTCGGCATCGTCGCAGTCCCGGCGGAGTTCACCTCCACCGCGGGTCGACGGCTCAAACGGACGCTGCACGAGGCGTTGGCAGCACAGGTGGCCGACACTGCCTTGGCCGGCTACGCCAACGGCTACTCGGGCTACGTGACCACCGCCGAGGAGTATTCGGCGCAACTCTACGAAGGGGCCAGCACGCTGTACGGCCCGCACACCCTGGCGGCCTACCAGCAGATCGTTCGTGACCTCGCGACTGCGCTGGTGGCCTGCGCCGACGCCCCCACCGAGCCGCCCTACGTTGAACGCTTCGCGGTTCCGATGGTGGCAGCCAGCCCGGACTAGGCCACGGTCACACGACCCGGACGACCACGGACCCCAGGCGAGACCGGGCCGTCAGGGTGCCCGTACCTGCTCCCGCTGTCAGGGATGCGGTGGTGCCCGAGGCCGGAGCCCTACTGGTGCCGTCGGCGCTGATGAGGCTCGCCGAGCCGGCCGAGCTCTCGGCCGTGATCACCACATCGGAGCCCTGCAGCACGTTGACCTTGGCCGAACCCAACTCGGCCGTGACGGTCGACTTGCCCACGAACAACCAGTCGACCTCCGCCGCGCCGCTGGAAACCGACAACTGCAGCGGCCCAGAACCGGGCCCGACCTTCGCGGACCCGGCCTCGATACCGACCGAAACCGGTGCCCGCATGCCCTGCAGCTCCAGCGACCCGGCCACGGCCAGCACTTCCAACGGCAGGAACTGATTGACCCTCACCGTCAGGGTGGAACCGGCCCGGGTGCCCGCCTCGAGCCATCGGGTGAAAGCCGATCGCGGCGGCTCGGTGGCGCCACCGTCATCCGACAGATCCGAGCGGATCACCAACTGGTCGCCGATCTGTTCCACTCGGTGAGGGCCCTCGGCAACGGCGGTAGCCACTTCCGGATCGCCGACGATCGTGAGCTTCACGGCGCTGCCGCGCACCTGGATGCGGGCTACTGCTTGCCCCGCGTCGGATGGCTCGGATGCTGCACCAGAACCAGCCTCGGGTGGGGCGGTCGGGTCTGGCGTCGGCGGGGGCGCGGTCTCGGCGAGCAACTCCTGCGCCTGCTCTGGAGTCAGAGTTCCGGCGGCGACGCGGTCCAGGATGGTGCGCAGATCATCAGTCATGGGTCCAATCCATCCCCCGGAGGCCGGCGGACGCAAGTGCTGGCCGTCGCACCGCTATCGCGTCGGGGGCCACAGGTAGGCTGCGGTCACGCCACGATCGGCCCATCGAAAGGGGACGCACGGATGTTGCTGCGTATGTCATCGTTGTTCCTGCGCACCCTGCGTGACGATCCAGCCGACGCGGAGGTGCCCAGCCATCGGTTGCTGGTCCGTGCCGGTTATGTCCGCCGGGTGGCGCCGGGGATCTTCAGCTGGCTGCCGCTCGGGGTCAAGGTGCTGCGCCGGGTCGAAGAGGTGGTGCGCAGCAATATGGACGGCGCAGGTTTCCAGGAGGTGCACTTCCCGGCGTTGCTACCGCGCGATCTCTACGAGGTGACCGGACGCTGGGACGAATACGGCGACACGCTGTTCCGGCTCAAGGACCGCCGCGACGTCGACTACCTGCTCGGACCCACCCATGAGGAGATGTTCACCGATCTGGTGTCCAGCCAGTACTCCTCCTACAAGGACCTTCCGGTGTCGCTATACCAGATCCAGACCAAATATCGGGACGAGGCACGGCCCAGGGCGGGCATCCTGCGCGGCCGGGAATTCGTCATGAAGGACTCCTACTCGTTCGACCTCACCGACGCCGGGCTGGCCATCTCGTACGCTCAGCATCGCCGGGCCTATCAGGGGACTTTCGCCGAGCTCGATTTGGACTACGTGATCGTGTCGGCCCAGGCCGGTGCGATGGGTGGCTCCAAGAGCGAGGAGTTTCTAGCCCCCGGTGAGAACGGCGAGGACGAGTTCGTGCGATGCCGCTCGTGTGACTACGCAGCCAACACGGAGGCGGTCACCACCGTGGTGCCGGCCAGTGCCGAGGGGGTCGAAGTGCCGGTCGCGCACGTGGAGGACACCCCGGACACCCCGACCATCGACACCCTGGTGGCCATTGCGAATTCGCGACCCGAACTTCGGCGTGCCGATCGTCTGTGGCGCGCCGAGGACACCCTCAAGAACGTCGTGGTGATGCTCGACTACCCGGACGGGCACAGCGAACCGTTGGCCGTGGGCCTCCCCGGTGACCGCGAGGTCGACCTCAAGCGGTTGGGCGCTGCCGTGCATCCAGCCGAGGTGCGTACCTTCGAAGAGGCTGACTTCGCCTCGCATCCGGCGTTGGTTAAGGGCTACATCGGCCCGGGTGCCCTGGGCGCAGACTCGGCCAGCGGCATCCGCTACCTGCTCGACCCCCGGGTGGCTCCCGGCACCCGCTGGATCACCGGGGCGAACGAGGCCGGGCGACACGTGTTCGATCTGGTTGCCGGTCGTGACTTCACCGCCGACGGCACCATCGAAGCCGCCGAGGTCCGGGCAGGCGACACCTGTCCACAGTGCGGTGGCGACTTGTCGCTCGACCGCGGCATCGAGATCGGCCACATCTTCCAACTCGGCCGCAAGTACGCCGAGGCGCTGGACCTGACGGTGTTGGACGAGAACGGCAAATCCCGGGTGGTGACGATGGGTTCGTACGGGATCGGGGTCTCGCGCGCCGTCGCGGCAATCGTCGAGCAGCACCACGACGACCGTGGCATCATCTGGCCCCGCTCGGTGGCCCCGGCCGACGTGCATGTGGTGGCCGCAGGCAAGGAGGATGCCATCTTCGAGGCCGGAGAGGTCCTCGTGTCGGGTTTGGTGGCGGCAGGTCTGACCGTCCTCTACGACGATCGCCGGGGGCCCTCGGCAGGGGTCAAATTCAACGACTCCGAACTCATCGGGGTGCCGACGATCGTGGTGGTGGGCAAGCGACTGTCCGACGGTGTGGTGGAGGTCAAGGACCGAGCGTCGGGGGAGCGGCACGATGTCGAGTTGGCCGCTGCGATCCCGCACATCGTGGGAGTCGTCAGGGGATGACTTCCGCTTCCGGGGGCAGGATCTCGGTCACCTGATCGGGCACCAGGGTAGTAACCGGCTCCAGGGGAGCGACGGCGGTCTCCGAGCCCGTCGGGGCCGCCTGCGTCGGAGTGGGTGAACTCGACGCCGATGCAATCTGGGAGTCGGTCGGGGCCACGGTGTCGCCGGCGCCGGGGAAGGCGGCCGTGGCTGCCCCCCAGATCAACGCCCTGACCGCCGAGCCCTGGGCTTGCGAGGTGCAGTAGGGACGCTGCGGACTCGGCAGCACCCCTGCGGCAGCGGACCAGCGGGGAACGAGGGCGAGTTCCACCTGGGCCGCCAGGGCTGCGGCCTGTCCGGGGTTGCTGACCGGGCCGGTGTCGTAGGCGGGGGAGGCGGGCGGCGGTTTGCCGCCGGCCTCGCTGATGCGCGCCCGTAGCCAGTCCCGGCCCGCCCGGTGGACTGCCAACGCCTGTGACGCATTGGCGCGCTGCGGTTCGGGCAGATGTGCCCCCGCCAACCCGTA
>JAUPKO010000173.1 GCA_030837395.1 Actinomycetota bacterium
CGGGGGCGGGTTCGGCGAGTTCGGCCACCAGGGCGCTGTCCGGGCGCAATTGGCGAGCCACGTTGTGCGGGACGTATCGGGCCGGGGCAGAACCCTGGTGCGGCGTGCCGAGCGTGACGAGGGTGTGCGCACGGGCGTCGCCGTCGAGACGCTGCACGTAGTAGCGCCCGATCAGCCCGCCCATAGAGTGGCCGATCACGTGCACCCGTTCGTAGCCCGTCTCGCGGCATACCTGCTCAACCAGTCTGCTCAACCGCTTGGCCACTCGGCGAATGTCGTCGGTGAGGGGGGAGTAGTTCAGCGAGATGGTGCGCCCGAAGCCGCGGCGCATCAGCGCCCGCCGCAGCAGGGTGAAGATGGTGTGGTTGTCCACGACTCCGTGCACCAGGATGATCGGCGTACCAGCCGCCTCGACGTCGCCGATGATCAGCCCGCGCTGCACCGGCGCGAGGCCCTCGAGTGTGTGGCGCTCCTGTGCCTCGCGGGCCCGCTCCTCCAACAGCAGGAACGGGTACATCGCGATATGGGCGCTCAGCCAGGCCGCCTCGATCGCGGTGCCCCGCACCCCGGAGGGGGAGATGACCGACCGACGGGCGCGAGCCCCGGCCTCACGTGCGCGGTCGAGCCGGGTGACCATTCGTTGCAGGCCGCTAGCGTCATCCCCCGACGTAGATTCATCCGACACGATGGCCAAAATAGCCCACGCACGGGCCATTACGTAAGGCGGCGCGTCGAACCGCAACGGTTTTCGTGCTTCTGCGGCGGGCGCGGGCCGCGTGCGGGTAGGCCTGTCGGTATCGTGGGGTGGCGGGCCGCTGCGGTCCCGATGCCCGAGCGAAAGGCGCATGATCATGGCAGAGTCACCAGTTCGCGTAGTCGTGGCGAAGCCGGGCCTGGATGGCCACGACCGTGGCGCCAAGGTGGTGGCCCGGGCGCTGCGCGACGCCGGTATCGAGGTCATCTACACAGGGCTGCACCAGACCCCAGAAATGATCGTCGAGACCGCCATCCAAGAGGACGCCGACGCTGTGGGCCTCTCGGTGCTGTCCGGGGCCCACATGACGCTCTTTCGGCGTGTGATCGACTTGCTCGCCGATCGCGGTGCCTCGGACATCCTCGTGTTCGGTGGGGGGATCATCCCCGACGACGACATCCCGCTGCTGCTCGACATGGGTGTGTCACGGGTGTTCACGCCCGGTACTCGCACGCAGGACATCGTCGACTGGGTCAACACCACGTTGGCGCCCAGCGCCGTCGGCTGAGGGTCCGTCCACCCCACCAACGCGCCGCTGGCCGCAGTCAGCCGTCCGTTGGGCGCAGGCCCCTAGCCACCCTTGCCGTGGCCCGCAGTAGGGTCTAGATGGGTCGCCTGAGCACAGCATCGCCTAGGTGGCCGCGGCGCGTCAGCGTCGCCTCCCCAGCCACGCGAGAACGGACGGGTACACGGTGGATCTGTACGAATATCAGGCCAAAGAGATGTTCGCCGAGCACGGCGTCGCGACGCAACTCGGAGTCGTCGTGACCGAGGCCGGCGCGGCCCGCGAGGCGGCCGAGCAGATCGGCGGCATGGTCGTGGTCAAGGCCCAGGTGAAGACCGGCGGCCGCGGTAAGGCCGGCGGTGTCAAGCTGGCCGACGATCCCGCGGACGCCGAGGTCAAGGCCGAAGGCATCCTCGGCCTGGACATCAAGGGTCACGTGGTGGGCAAGGTCCTGGTGGTCGCTGCCAGCGACATCGCCGAGGAGTACTACGTGTCGTTCCTGGTCGATCGGGCCAACCGCAACTTCCTGTGCATGGCCAGCGTCGAGGGCGGCATGGACATCGAGGAGGTCGCCGCCACCAAGCCGGAGGCCCTGGCCAAAGTCGCCATCGACCCGCTCGCCGGCGTCGATCGTGCCAAAGCCGATGAGATCGTCGCGCTGGCCGCGTTCCCGGCCGACATCGCCGACCAAGTCGCCGAGTTACTGGTGCAGTTGTGGGACGTCTTCGTGTCCGAGGACGCGACGCTGGTCGAGGTCAACCCGTTGGTGAAGACGCCCGACGGCGCGATCCTGGCCCTGGACGGCAAGGTCACCCTTGACGACAACGCGGACTTCCGGCACCCCGGCCACGCCGACCTCGCCGACCTGCAGGCCACCGATCCGCTGGAGTTGGCGGCCGCCAAGAAGGGCCTGAACTACGTCAAACTCTCTGGCGAGGTCGGGATCATCGGCAACGGTGCCGGGCTGGTGATGAGCACGCTGGACGTGGTCGCCTACGCCGGTGAGGAGTTCGGCGGTGTCAAGCCCGCGAACTTCCTGGACATCGGCGGCGGCGCTTCGGCCGAGGTCATGGCAGACGGCCTCGAGATCATCCTGGGGGACCCGGAGGTCAAGGCGGTCTTCGTCAACGTGTTCGGTGGCATCACCTCCTGCGACGCGGTCGCGGCCGGCATCATTTCGGCCTTCTCGATCCTCGCGGACCGCGGTGAAACGCCCAACAAGCCACTGGTGGTGCGACTGGACGGCAATAACGCGGACGTGGGTCGAACGATCTTGCTGGAGGCTGAGCACGACCTCATCGAAATGGTGGACACGATGGACGACGCGGCCCGACGGGTCGCCCAACTCGCGGCACAAGGAGCCTGACGTGGCGATCTTCCTGAACGAGAACTCCCGCATCCTGGTGCAGGGCATCACCGGTTCCGAGGGTGGCAAGCACACCCGCCGGATGGTGGCCAGCGGTACCAACATCGTGGCCGGGGTGACCCCGGGCAAGGGTGGCCAGAGCGTCGACGCCGAGGGCACACAGATTCCGGTCTTCAACTCCGTGGCCGACGCCGTCGCCGAGACCGGTGCCGACGTCGCGGTGGTGTTCGTGCCGCCGAAGTTCACCAAGGGTGCGGTCATCGAGGCCATCGACG
>JAUPKO010000174.1 GCA_030837395.1 Actinomycetota bacterium
AACAGGAATGTCGTCACGTCGCTGGCGGTGATCCGAGCCGCACCCCAGTAGCCCACCGAACTTGTGGCGTTGGACGTGTTGGGCATGCCGTACGCCGCAGCGATGGTCGGTATGGCGCTGGCAGTGAACAGGGCCGACGCGGTGGCATCGTCCGAGAACCTGAGCATGTAGCCGAGCCGATTCTTGACCGACGGCGGTGTGGCCGCATGACCGCCGTAGAGCCGCAGGTAGTACGCCGCCAGGTAGAGCTTGATGATGGATTCCGACGCGACCTGTGCGTCCGCGTTGGCAGTGCGAGCCCACACCTCGCCGGTGCCTCGGTCGACGACACTGATGAACGAGGTGACCCCCCGAGTCGATGCTGCATATGCGGCCCAGCCGGTCGCGAAGCCGGGAGTCGGGGGCGTAGTGCTGGCCGCCACATCGACAGGCGACGCGACAGCGCGCGCAGGCTCGGTCAGCCCGCCAGCTCCGATCAGTCCGAGCACGGCACACAGCAGCAGACCGCAGCGCAGTGCCCCCTGCAATCCGCCACCCAAACCCGGCGAACGGACATCGACCAGCCGCAGATTCCCACCGTCACATTGCATCCCCATGCTCCGCACCCCTCGACAGGTGCTCCACCCCGGAGCACCATCGCCGAGCCGATCCACCCTGACCGTCGACGACCCTTTGACCGTACTGCCACGGGCGCCTGGATTGGGGGCTGGGCTCTGCATTCGTCAGGCCGGGCCACCCACAACCTGGGGGCGAGCTGCCTCGGGTGGGTGGTGCGGCAGGTTAGGCTGGCCCGCAACGAAAGGATGCCGCCCCGCATGCACACCACCGCCCGTATCACCGGTGTCATCGGGGTGCTGTGCGTGTCGACGTTTGGCGGGCTTGTGACTGCCGCGGCAGTGCCGGCCACCGCCCAACCTGCCACGCCCACAGTCCCCGAACCCACGAACAGCCAACGTCCCGCCGACCCCTTCAGTTCCTTCACCCCCGCGCCGAACCCCGGCAATCTGACCCCGCCGGACGCCCGGACCATCGCCGACGCCCAACAGCGAATTGCCGAGCTCGAAGCCGCAAGCGCCGCCGCGGCAAGCCGCGCGCAGGCATCTGCGGCGCAGGTCGCTCAGTCACGCGAGCGCCTCGCCCTGTTCACCCGGCACGTCGAGGCCACCCGTGCTGAGCTGGTCACCGAACAGCGCACCCTGGCCTCGATGGCGCGTGAGTTGTACGTCAACGGCGGGGTGCAGGACGCCGCCCTCACGTTCGCACTGGACGACCCCGATTCGTTTGTCGCGGACCTCGATCGGCTGGTGGTGACGGGCACCCGGCAGAACACCGTCCTGGTGCGTGCCCGCGAACGCGCCCTGTCGCTGAAGTCGACGCAGTTGGCGCAGGCCCGTGAGGCCCAACGGTTGCAGGACGCAGCGGCCGCGCAGGCCCGCGATCAGGCTGCCGCTGACGCCGCCCTGACAGACTCCCGCGAGGTGCTCGCGGAGTTGGTGGCGGCCGAGGAACGCCGCGTGGCCCAGGAACAGGCACGCGCGGCCCTCGATGCGGCCATCCGCGAAGCGGAGGCGGTAGCCGAGGAGTGGCGCAGAGTGACCGCCGCCGCCACGGCCGCGGCCGAGCAATCCGCAGCAGCCCTGGCAGCCGGCCAGAACAGCACGCCCGCCGGCCAGTTCCCCGCATCGGCAAACGCCGACGCGGAGTCAACCGGCACCGCCACCACACCTGCCGCCACCGAGGACCTCTCGCAGTACACCGACTCCGCCGCGTGGGCCGACTCGGCCAAGTCCATGGCAGTCAAGATGTGCGAGTCGGGCAACAACTACTCGACCAACACCGGCAACGGCTATTACGGCGCGTGGCAGTTCGACTATCCGTCCTGGCATGACAACGGCGGGGGCATGTTCGCCGAGTATCCACACCAGGCCACCAAGGCCCAGCAGGACTACATTGCGTGGACCTACTGGCGCAAGGCCGGCTGGCGACCCTGGGAGTGCGGTTGATATGGGACTGTTCCGGCTCGGTGTCCTCGGGGTGGGTGCCGCTCTGCTGATCGCCGGCTGCGGGAGTGGCGCCCAGGAGCCTGCCGCCTCCGAGACCGCCGTCGCGCTGGGCCCGGACCGATGGATGGAGGACGTCTACGCCGACGCAGCGGAGACCACGCTGGGCGCCATGGTGCTGCCCGGCACCCACGACTCGGGCTCCTACGCCATCGATGTGGACACCCCGTGCGACATCGTGCCAGCTGCGGGGACCGCCGGCGTCATCACGTCCTTGGCGAAGGCCAATCCGTGCGCGGCCGCCGGCATGTACCGCGCACAAGACGAGACACTCGCGGAGCAACTCGATGCCGGAATCCGCTACCTCGACCTGCGGGTGTCGGTTCCGCAGGCAGGTGCCCCGCCGGTCACGGCCAGTACCTCGCCGGGCGCCACCAACTCCCCCACCGCCACACCGTCGCCTGCCGGCCTGGACACCGACTTCGTCCTCGAGCATGAGTTCGTCTCGACCCCGCTGACCGGAGCCCTGGACCAGATCCTCACGTTCGCCGCCAGTCACCCGAAGGAGCAGGTGATTCTGGACTTCCAGCACATCGACCTGGCCGACGACGCCGACAAACCCGCCTACTATGCCGCGCTGGCGCAAGTGTTGCGGGAGTACGCCCCCGCCGGGGCCGAGCCCGTCTGCACGCGGTCCTGGGACGCCGACATCGTCGATGCGACTGCGGCAACCTTGGCCACCGCCGTCACACTCAACACGGCGTGGGAGGTCGACCGCAACCTTGTCGTGCTCGTGCCCGACGGTACGCTCGCCGCTGATTCGTGCTACTACCCCCGCGACAACGCGATCCTGAGCCAGTGGCCGAATACCGAGGATCCCGCGAAGTCGCTCGCCGACAACACTGACCAGCTCAATCAGCGGGCCCAGCGGCTGGCCGCCACCCCGCCACAGTGCAGCACCGATGGCAAGGACCCGAGCCAGGGCGCGAACTGGTGCGGATTCTTCGTCAACCAGATGCAACTGACCTTCCAGCCGGCCACGTTCGCCACGTGCATCGCCGACACCACCGAGGCGTGTTCGCTGTTCGCCTACAGCCAGAAGGTCAACAACACCGTCGGCCCGCACGTGCGCACCTGGGCCGTGGCGGAGCAACTGCCCGTGAACATCGTCATCGTCGATTACTACAACGAATCAGACCCGTCCTACACGGACACCCTGATAGAGGTGAACCGGGAGTTGGTGGCAGGCGCGAGGCCGTCCGGCGCGCAGGCTTCACCAGTGGCCGCCACTATGAGCACGCCGAGTCCGGCCGCGCCGCCGAGCCCGGCGCCCACTTCGGCCGCCCCCATCCCCGACCCGGCGCAGGATCCCGTGTTGATCCAAGCAGCGCGAGCCGGCGACGTGGCGGCGGTGCAAACGGCTCTGAAAGCCGGAGCCTCCGTGCAGGCCACCGATGGCAGCGGCCAGACAGCCCTCATCGCGGCCGCCTACGGCAATCACGTTGCGGTGGCCGAGGCACTGATCGCCGCCGGGGCCGACGTGAACGTGCAGGACCAGACGCAGCAGAGCGCCTACCTGATCGCCACCTCAGAAGTGGGCGACGACCCGCGACTGCTGCAGCTCACCCTGGCCAACGGCGCCGACGTCACCTCACTGGACAGTTACAACGGCACGGGGCTGATCCGGGCCGGTGAACGGGGCTTCCCGGCCATCACAGCGGTCCTTCTCAGCACCGGGATCGACGTCAACCACGTCAACCGTCCAGGCTGGATCGCCCTGCACGAAGCGATCATCTACTCCACAGGTGGTCAGTCTCACGTCGACACCGTGCGGCTGTTGATCGAGGGTGGATCGGACGTCAACCTGCCTGGTCGTAGCACTGGTCAGCGCCCCCTGCAGATGGCCCAGGACACAGGGGATCAACGCATGATCGACTTGCTCGTGGCCGCTGGCGCGGTCTGACACCCTGGGCCGCTCGGCACCAGCCCCGTGCCTGAACCCCGCGCGTTAGGCCAGGGCCAGGAACAGCCGCTCGAGCTCCTTCTGGTCGGGTCCGGAGTCCGGGTCGTTCATGCATTGGCGCAGTCCACTGGCCACGATGGAGAACCCGGCCCGGTCAAGCGCGCTCGACACAGCCGCGAGCTGAGTGACGAGGTCGCTGCACTCGCGCCCCTCCTCCAGCATGCGAATCACCCCACCGAGCTGCCCATGCGCCCGTCGCAGCCGTCGCAGGGCCGAGGCCGTGGCCTCTTCATCGAGTTGCATCGCAGACTCCTGACTGCCGACTGGCACGTGCGGACCCCGCCGATGATACCCCACTAGGTATATTCTCGGCCAATGTCATCGGCCACCGACGAGTTCGACTTCAGCGTGCGTGGGGGCACCACATACGAGTTGCACAGCACCCTCAAGCCCCCGTTCGAGATCGTCCAAGTCGTGGCCTTCAACATGGCGCTCGTCCTGGCCGGGTGGTTCCTGCTGTCACCGGACGCCGTCACCAGCGCCCGTTTTGCCTCCCTGGTGTTCCTGCCCGCCGTGCTCGCGAGTTGGGCATTCTCGGACGTTCCCACCACCAACCTCTACGGCTCCCAGCCTGCGCGGGCGATGGCGGCCCTCGGTGACGCCGACCGGCTACGTAACCTGATCATGGCGCGCGATCTCACGCTGTGGTTGCTGGTGGCACCGGCCACAGCTCTCCTCAGCTTCGCCCTCGCCTTCGACGACCGCGACATCCTCGGCTCCGCGGTCGTGGCGGCCCTGGTCGTGGTCACCCCGTTCGCCTCCCTCGGGATCGGCGCCATCATGGCACCGCTGCTGCCCTACCACCCGATCCCGCTGTCGCAACGCCGCCGCCTGCGCTCGACCTGGTTGCGTTGGACGGTCGCCGTCTGCCTGCCCTACGCGCTGATCGGCCCGGCCACGCTCGTGGTGCTGCTGCCGTCGATCGTGCTCGTCTACTGGCAGGGCAAGTCGAGCGCCGTCTGGATCGCCTGCGCGCTCATGACTCTCGGCTGGACGCTCCTGGTCCGGCGACTGGCTGTCGACTACGCGATCCGCCTCACGTTGAAGCGAACGGCGTTCCTGCGCGAGTACTTGGCGGACCCCAATCGGGGCTGAGCCACCACCTCGTCCGACCCCTGCGACGCCAGGCGTCGCCCGTCGCCGCGCCACAATGTCAGTTGTGCTGATCCTGCTGCCACCCTCGGAGTCCAAGCGGGCACCCGCGCGGGGGCTGGCCCTCGATCCCGGCACCCGACCCGTGCCGTTGCGCGCACCCACCGAGCAGGTCCTCGACGCCCTGGTCGAGGTGTGCATCACGTCGCCGGCCGACGCCGCCCGCGCCCTCAAACTCACGGCCGGGCAGTGGGACCTGCTCGACCTCAACGCAGGCCTACGCCATGCCCCCGCCGCACCGGCGTGGCAGGTCTACGACGGGGTCCTGTACGACGCGCTGGACTTCGCGTCCTTGCGCGGCGCCGCCAGGCGTCGCGGGCTCAGCGACGTGTGGGTGGTCTCGGCGCTCTTCGGTGTCGTCCCGCTCGGTGAGGCGATACCCGCCTACCGCCTATCCGCCGGGACGTCGCTGCCGGCCCTGCCCCCGCTGCGGCAGGTCTGGCATGAGGCGATCGACGAGGTGGTGCGAGCGGCGGACCCGCCGGTGATCCTGGACCTGCGCTCGGGGCCCTACGCGATGATGTGGCCCGTCCCGGCGGACCTGCGTGAACGCACGGTGACCGGCAAGATCTGGCAAGCGGGCCCAGGTGGCGAGCGCGTGGCGGTGAGCCACCACAACAAGGCCTACAAGGGTCGGCTGACCCGCTCGCTGTTGCAGTCCCGACGCCGCCCCTCGACGCCCAAGGCCCTCGTGGCGGCGGTCACCGACCTCGGGTGGGTGGCTGGCCTGGACAACGGACGCCTCGACGTGGTGGTCGACCCCTGACCCGAGCTGCCAGATCAACGCCAACTCAACCCAACCGCCGCCGCGTGCCGTCGGCGGCGGTCACAATCGCCGCGGCCTGGTGCCTGCGCAACATGTGTGCCACCCGCGTCGGGGGCCACAGGAACACCACCTTGGTGAGTACCTCCGCCAGCCAACCCTGCCGAGCGATCACCGACACCGCGGCATACCTGGCCGCCAGGGGCAGGCCCGTGCGCGGATCGAGCAGGTGATGGCCCTGGGTACCGTCGGCGTAGAGCCACCTTCGCCGCAGGGTCGATGAGGTTGCCACCGCCCCCGTTTGCAGGCGGATCGACCACCCCGAGGCCGAGCCCGGTTCCCACGCGTCATCGAGGGAGACCTGCCAGCCACCTTCGGGGGTGTCGCCGGCGCAACGCAGGTCACCGCCCACGTTGACCAGCACACTTCGCACGCCGCGGCGCAGGGCCGCCGATGCGGCGACGTCGGCTGCCAAACCCTTGCCGATCCCACCCGAATCCAGCGCGGCACCACGGTCCACGCGCACCCGTCGGCGACGTGGATCGACCGCCATCGGAGCGCGGCATCCCCGCGACCGCCCGGGCGGGGCCTTCAACGCCGCCGGTGCAGCCACGGGACGCAACGCCGCGAAGTCACGGTCGTAACCGACCTGAGCCATCCGATCGGCCAGGAACGGATCGAACGCCCCAGCAGTGCGCCGCCAGCCGAGCAGCGCGTGCTGGGCCAGCCGCAGAGTATCCGGTGAGACGTCGAACCACCTGCCCGCGGCCGCATTGAGGGCGCACAACTCGCTGCTCGGGTCGAATCTGGTCCACACACGATCAAGCCGGTCGATATCGGCCCGCACCTGGTCGGCAGCGTCGGCAGCGCCGCCGTGGGTGATCACGTGGCACCACGTGCCCATCGACGAGAAGGTGCGCTGCGCGGGCGCCGCTGCGACGGCGAGGGTGCCGACGTTGGGGGCCAGGGCCAGGCGGTATGACCCGCCCGTCAGCTGGACCCCGAGTTCGACTGGTTGCCACATTCGTTCACGGCGGACTGGTTGCTGCCCATGCAGACCTCGAAGTAGGTCGGGCCGGACGTGCTGCCGCCGGACTGCACGTTCACGTAGGAGCCGGACTTCGAGCCCTCCGCCCCGGCGTCCGCACCGCCGTACTTGCCGTAGCCGCCACCGCCGCCGCCGGTGTTGGTCATGGTGTAGCCCTCGGCCTGCCACTTGCCGCTGTAGTAACTCACCACCGCGGCGGGTTGCTCGGACGCATTGGAGTACCGCGCGTACTCCACTCCGTTGTCGTTCGAGGTCTGCAAGGTGGTCGACCCGGCCGGAGGCGCGGGGAACGACACCGCGTCTTCGGTGGCGGTGGCTGCGACGGAGGCCGTCGCCTTGGGCGCTGAACTCGCAGTACTCGCAGGCGCCGCGGCGCTGGTCTCGGCCGCGGGGGCAGTCGCGGTGACCGTGACGGTCGAGGAGGAACTGCCGCCACAGCCGGTCACCGCAAGAGCGACGGCGCCGATCGTGGTAGCCGCCGCAACGGCCTTGATCTGAGTCATGGACTTCCTTCCGAGTCAGGTGCATCGATGGTCGTAGACGTGGACTGCAGAACAGACCGAGTTGGCATGACGCCACCGCGGCACCGGGCAACGTCGACGACCGTGTAGTGCCCGCAGACTCTGACACATTTTCACCGAATATTCGCCCCGACGCTCCGGCCCTTGTTCCGGGCAGGGCGCCGGCCCGATCTCGTTGGCGACTACATCGCACGATGTAGTCCACCCATCCCTCCTGCGGCCGATGCCGTCACCGACCCGGCCTCTTAGGCTGGCTCCATGTCGTTCGGGGCTGGGCAGTCGCCGCACCGGCCGGGTCCGGAGAACCTGCTCGACGCACTCCTGGCCGCGGGGGCCTTCATGGCCGTCGTGGCCGAGGCCGCCGTCGTGGTGCAGTCCTCGCGCCCACCCACCCGGTCCCGAGACTTCGATGATGACGACGTCGGGGGGCCTGAGCACGGCTGGGACGGTAGCGTGCTGCACGAGGTCACCGAGCACCTCGGCACGGCCACATTGGTGCTTGTCGCTATCACGGCGCTGCTGGCCGCGGCAGCCGTGCTGGTGCGGCGGCGGTGGCCGTGGGCGGCGACCGCCGCCGCTGCGGGTGCCGCGGTGCTCGGGGCGGTCGTACTCGGACTGCCCGTCGCCGTGACGCTGGTGTATGCCTTGGTCGTCTATTCGCTGGCCGTCGAGCGCGGGTGGTGGCCAGCAAGTCTGGCCAGCGGCGGCGGACTGCTGACGATGCTGCTGGCCGTGCTCGCCTCCGGCCGCGAGGAGTCCGGCGGGTTGGCCCTGGTGTATGTGTTGGTGGCCGTCGTGGTGCCCCTACTCTCGGCCGCCGCGACCCGCAGCAGACGGGCGTATCTGGGGGAGGTCGAGTCGCGCCTGCGCAGGGTCGACCGCGAGCACCAGGCCGAGACGGCTCGCACCTTGGCCGAGGAACGGGTGCGCCTGGCCCGCGATCTGCATGACGTGCTGGCCCACAGCCTGACCGTGGTCAACATGCAGGTGGGAGTGGCCTCGCACCTGCTGGCAACCCACCCGGACCGGGCCGCACACGCCCTCGACGAGGCCAAAACTGCCGGTGCCGCGGCCGTCGCCGAACTGCGCACCACCCTGGCACTGTTGCGCGGCGACGAGCCAGACGAGTTGGCGCCGGTGCCGAGTTTGGCCGACATCCCCGTGATGATCGAACGAGTGCGGGCCACCGGGTTGCCGCTCACGTTTGACTGGCAGGTGCCCCCTGCCGTGCCCATCGACGCCGCTGTCGGGCTGCTGGCCTTCCGGGTGGTGCAGGAGGGCTTGACCAATGTGGTCAAGCACGCTGGCGGTGACGCCGCCACTGCCGTACGGGTGCACGCCACCCCGGCCGCTGTGGCCATCGCCGTGACGAACAGCCCAGGCGATCACCCCCCGCCCCCCGGCAGTCCCGGTATCGGGCTGGAGGGTCTGCGGGCTCGAGTCGCAGCGGTCGGGGGCACCTTCACCGCCGCCCCCACCCCCGACCGCGGCTTCGCCCTCACGGCACTGCTGCCGGCCGTCCCCAAGACACCTGAGGAGATGCCGTGAGCATCCGAGTCGTCATCGCCGATGATCAAGCGCTGTTGAGGTCGGCGCTGGTGAACCTGTTCGGCGCCGAGGATGACCTCGACGTCGTCGGGGAAGCCGGCACCGGCACTGAGGCCGTCGCCCTGGCCCGAAGCGCCCAGGCCGATGTGATCGTCATGGACATCCGGATGCCGGACATGGACGGTATCGCCGCCACGGCGGCGATCGCAGCCGACGAGGACCTCGCCGGCGTGCGGGTGCTGATCCTGACCACCTTCGAGATCCCCGAGAACGTGATGGCGGCGCTGCGTGCCGGGGCGAGCGGTTTCCTGGCCAAAGATGCGGATCCGGCAGAGATCGTTCGGGCCGTGCGCACAGTGGCGGCCGGCGATGCGCTGTTGTCCCCGGCCGCCACGCGTTCGGTGGTCGAACGCATCCTCGCCCAGCCGCAGCGCAGCGATGAGACGCCCGACTCCCTGGCCTCTCTCACTGCCCGCGAGCTCGAGGTGCTCGCCCTGGTGGCACAGGCGTTGAGCAACGACGAGATCGCCGCCCAGCTTGTGGTCAGCCCGCTCACCGTCAAGACCCACGTCAGCCGAATCCTCACCAAGACCGGCATGCGGGACCGGGCGCAATTGGTGGCACTGGCCTACGAGAGCGGCCTGGTCACGCCGGGTCACCGCAGCGGCTGAGGTACTCCCGCAGATGTATGCCAAGCGCTACCTGGGGACCAGGGCGAATACGCGCCGCCAGGCCGATGCCCCAGAGCCACGAGGCGGCCAGACTCGTTCCATGCAGCCCACCCTCACGCCGGCGCCTCCCGCCACCCGTATGGCCCGGCCCGCCCCGAGCCGCCTGCGCTCGACCGACCTGCCGATCGTGGTCATCGGCGTCCCCGCCATCGCAGTGCTGCTGTGGGTCCTGGACGGCGGCCCCGCGTTGGTCACCGGCTCGTTCGAGGGGATGCTCACCGGCGTCGGCCAACTCGCGGGGCTCGCGGCCGGGCTGGCGGCGCTCGGCGGCCTCGCCCTGGCCGCGAGGCCCGCCAACATTGAGCGCCGCTTCGGCCTGGACCGCATGCTCGGCTGGCACCGGTGGACCGGCATGATCGCCGCGTTCGCCCTGATGCTGCATGTTGTTGCCCTCCTCGCCGCCTACTCGATGCGCTCAGGGGCCAATCCGTTCTCGGAGATCGCCTTCCTGTTCGGCCAGGACTGGATGCCCTCGGCCATGGCCGCCGGGGCACTGATGGCCCTGGTCAGCCTGACCTCATGGCGTCGGATCAAGACCAAGATGGCCTACGAGACCTGGTATTACCTGCACGTGCTGGGTTACCTGGCGGTCGCGTTGGCCTTGGGCCACGTGCTGGTGATGGGCTCGGACTTCGTCGACAACAACGTCGCCAAGGCGTGGTGGGTAGGGCTCTACGTGATCGTGGCCGCAGTGATCGTCTGGAGTCGGCTGCGCCCGTTGGCCCGGTCGCTGCGTCAGCCGGTCAAGGTGACTTCCATCGAGCGCCTGCCCGACGGCGCGATGTCGCTCTGGTTGGCCGGCCCGGCCCTGGCCGCCGGTCGCGCCGCCCCCGGGCAGTACTACTCACTGCGCTTCGCCACGCGTGGCCTGTGGTGGCAATCGCACCCCTATTCGCTGTCGGCGACACCGTTCGTCGGCGGCCTGCGCTTCACCTTCGCGGTGGGCGACGACGCCGCCGACTTCGCCCGGATCCGGGTGGGCACCCGGGTGTGGCTCGAGGGGCCCTACGGCACCTTCACCGCTGACAAGGCTCGCAATGCGCCGGTGGTCCTGGTCGGTGGCGGCTCCGGCATCGCCCCGCTGCGGGCGATCCTGGAGGACCTCACGCCGGCGAATCGGCCGGTGGTGGTGCTGCGCATCTCCCGCCGCGAAGACGCCTGGTTCCTGCCCGAACTGCAACAACTGGTCGACCGGCTCGGTGGCCGCCTGCACGTCGTTCTCGGCGGCCGCCTCTCGTTTGCCCCCCGCGACCCCCTGAGCCCTGCCGCCTTCGCCAATC
>JAUPKO010000175.1 GCA_030837395.1 Actinomycetota bacterium
GGCTTGCCGAGCAATAACACCGCGAACCTGTTCTGTTTCGGCGGAACCTCGCACACGTTCGGGCGAACAAGTGCGCTTTGCTGGGGTGCAGGTTGGAGGAGATTGCCACCGACTTGCGTTCGTAGGCGGCTTCGACGATGCGGTAGAGCCCTTCGGCGGCGTCGGCGCCGACGGGTAGGAGTCCGACGTCGTCGATGACGACGAGTTCGGCGCGCATGATCTTGGCGACGGCTTTGCCCAGGGAGTCATCGGCGCGGTGCGCGCGGACGAGGACTCCGATCTGTTCGAGGGTGAACCACGCGACCGGCATCCCGGCTTCGATGACCTTCTGCCCGAGGGCTTCGAGGAAGAACGTTTTGCCGGTGCCGGCGGGCCCGCAGACCACGAGGTTCTCGCGGCGGTGAACCCATTCCAGGGTTTGCAGGGCCTGTTGGGTCGGCAGTGGGATCGAGGAGGCGCCGGGGTCCCAGACCTCGAAGGTCTTGCCGGTGGGGAAACCGGCGGCTTTGCGGCGGGAGGCCAGCATAGAGCGGGCCCGGCCGGCAACTTCCTCGGCCAGTAGCGCTTTGATGACCTCGGTGGGGTCCCAGCGTTGCGCTCGGGCGGTGGCCAACACGTCGGCGGCGATCGCCCGGGCATGCGGCAGGCGCAGCCCCCGCATCAGCGATTCGACGTCGGCTGGCAGTGGCGGGGAGATCGTTGTGGCGCTCATGCGATGCCCGCCTCGTCGGTCTCGATGATACTGCGGCCGAACAGGTTCCACCCGCTGGTGCCTTGCGCCAGGGAGGTGTTCTCGGCGGCGCCGCGGCGGGTGGGGTCGGTGCCTTTGGCGGCCAGGATGGAATCGAGGTCGCCGGTGGCGAAGCGGCCGTGCACCGCGGCGTGCCCGAGTGCCCAGTCGACATCGGCGCGGTCGGCCAGGACCGACAGTTCCACGGCGTGGGCCATTTTCTGCAGCATGCGTTCGGTGCCCACGGCGGCGGCTTCTTTGAGCCATACCGCCGCTCCGGGCCCCAGTGACAGGAAGGACTGTTCGCCCGCGGTGCGGGCCCGCACCCGGTAATCCCCGGGGATCTTGTCGTGGTGATCGGGGAAATGGGCGTCGTCGATGGCGGGGCTGCCCGGGGTGGTGCGGCGGTGACGGGCCACTTCGACCGGGCCGCCGTCATCGAGGGCGCAGATGATGACCTCGTCGGTGCCGCCGTGATGGCGGATCCACACGCTCTGGCCCAACAGTGTTGCAGGAAGGGAGTATTGGCAGTGCTCGAAGGTCACCATGGGGGTGTTGTCGGGCACCCGGCGGGTCGCCCCCAACGCAGCGGTGTGCGGCAGGTCGGGGATGGCGTGCAGGGCGGGGCGCTCCGCGGTGAGCATCTCTACCGGTCGGCGTCGGGTGGTGCTGTGCACGCGGGCGTTGATCTCGGCGGTGAACGCCGCACATGCCGCCTCCACTTGGGCGAACGAGTCGTACTGGCCCAGCAGGTTGGTGTTGGTGGGCACGATGTCGGCCTTGGCGAGCTTGACGGCGTTCTCCACTCCGCCTTTGCTGGCCGGGTCGGCCGGTGCGCAGGTCAGCACCGAGATGCCGTAGTAGCGGCCGAAGGTGACCGCGGCGCGGTTGCGGACCGGGACTCCGGCGATGTGCCCGGTGGTGACGGTCTTCTCGTTATTGGTCAGCAGGTAGGTCAGAGCGCCCCCGAGGATGCGGAAGATGCGGTCCAGTCCGGCGAACACACTGGGGGCGGTGCGGTCGCGCAACGCGATCACCACCCGGTAGCGACACCACGCCAGCCACGCCACCAGCAGCACGACCTTGGCGCCGCCGACCCGCGGGCCATCGGCGAAGTCGTACTGCAGCCACAGCCCCGGCTCGGTGATCCACGGCCGGTGCACGCGTGTATTGCCCAGTCGCCATTGCGCTTTCACCTCGGCCACCGCCCGCCGGGTGGTCCGGTCGGTGCCGGTGTACCCCAGCGCGACGAGCTTGTCGTGGGCCTTGTCGCCGCGGATCTTGCCGTTCGAATCGTTGACCCAGGTCTCCAACAGCTCGCGCCAGTCATCGATCATCCGGGCCCGCCGGCCTACCGGCGCCAACCCCGCGTCGCGGTCCTCGACCGCTTTCTTCACCGTGTGGTGCGAACAGCCGCACAGCTCCCCAGCGGCGCGATACGACCCGGTCAGGTCGTAGGCATTCAGTATTTCCATGAGTTCTCCATCAGACTTCACGTAGGTCTCTCCTGTGGTTGTCGACTCGACTAGGCATCGACATCGAAACCGCAGGAGAGGCCGCCACGGCGCTGACGCGCCGTGCGGAATCAGGTAGGTCCGGGCAGATCCATGGCCGCCCGCGGGCACTTACGTGTCCGCCAGTGGGCAGTCCTTATTGGCCACGCACGGGCACTTTCATGTCCGCCTACGGGCAGTTTTTCATGTCCGCCGACATGGGGAGAGCACCCCTTGCGGGGGGCCAGGCGGTTCATGAGTCACACCCAGCCAGGATGGCAACACCGATCCTGTCAGCCGGCACCCAGCTCCAGCAGATCTCTACAGGCGGTTAACTGACGTCTGAAATGCGTCATCGCAACGCTGTAGGTCAGATCAAGACTACGGGCGCCTTTGGTCAGGATCTCGGAGGCGTTCTAACAGATTCAGGAGCCCTCTCGCACTGATTCCCGATGAGCGCAATACCACCCGACCGTGCTCTCAATTCCCTCGCGCAAGCCGATTTTCGAGGTCCAA
>JAUPKO010000176.1 GCA_030837395.1 Actinomycetota bacterium
ACGACGCTCTTCCGATCTGTGGCTGGCCGGGCGCCGGACGCGGCCGGACGGCGTCCATCGAACGACCCGTCGAGTACCAGGCGACCACCGTGCAGGCCTGCGGGCTCTTCCCCTTCACGGCAGGCTCCGGCGCCCCGGCCGTCGGGGTCCCGCTCGGGCGGCACCTGCTGTGGGGCGAGGTCGTCTGCTGCGACCCCTTCGCCTGGATGGACGCGGGACTGACCACCAACCGCGGCATGTTCATCCTCGGCCAGCCCGGCACCGGCAAGTCCGCCATCGGCAAGCGCCTGTGCCGGGGCCTCATGGCCTTCGGCGCCGTCCCGCTCTTCCTCGGCGACGCCAAACCCGACTACACCCGCCTCGTCCACTCCGCCGGAGGCCAGGTCATCCGCATCGGACGGGGCCTCGACCGCATCAACCCCCTGGACGCCGGACCGCTCGGTTCGGCGTTGACCCACCTCTCCGGGACCGCCGCCGACCGCCTCCGCCAAGAGATCCGCGGACGACGACTCACGGCGACGCTCGCTCTCTGCTCATTGGTGCGGGCAGACGCTCCCATGACCAACGCGGAGGAGACGGTGCTCGGGGCCGCCGTCGACCTGCTCGCCGAACGGCTGCCTCTTGGCGTCGATCCGACGGTGCCCGACGTCCTGGCGGTGGTGCGTGAGGCCCCGGACCGGCTGGTGTCGGCGGCCGAAGTCGATGCTCGCGAGGAGTTTCGGGGTGAGACCCGGCGGCTGCGCCAGACACTGCGGACCCTCTGTGAGGGATCGCTGCGCGGAGTCTTCGACGGGCCCACGTCGACACCGATCGACCTGGCCGCTCCCGCCGTCTCGGTCGACATCTCGGCCGTCACCTCCGCCGGGGACACGTTGCTGGCCGCCGCCATGCTCTCCACCTGGTCCTACGGATTCGCCGTCATCGACGCCTCCACAGCCTTGGCCGAAGCCGGGCTCACGCCACCCCGACGGTACGTCGCCGTGCTGGACGAGCTCTGGCGCGCCCTGCGCGGAGCACCCGGCTTGGTCGACCACGCCGACGCCCTCACCCGCGTCTACCGAGGCCGCGACGTCGCCCACCTGATGATGACCCACTCGTTGGATGACCTCGCAGCTCTGCCCACCGACGCCGACCGAGCCAAGGCGAGAGGGTTCATCGACCGCTGCGCCATCACCGTCCTGGCAGGGCTACCCCGACGCGAACTCGACGAGGTCGGAGCGGTGGTCGCCCTCTCGGACGCCGAAAAGCAGCTCGTCGCCTCCTGGTCTTCGCCAGAGAGCTGGCAGGCGGGCGGACGGCATCCAGGGCGCGGGAAGTACCTGCTGAAGACCGGCCAACGAACCGGCATCCCGGTCGAGATGACCCTCGTCGCCGACGAGGCGCAGCTGTACGACACCGACCGGCAGAAGTGACCTGCGTGGCAATATCGAGAGCCGATCTACCACAGGGCCGCAGACCCGAATGATCCAGATCTACTTTCGTATGCGACATGCACCTGCGTACTGCGCGTTTTCGCGGCTACTTGATGCTCGCACGAAGAGCGTCGGATCCGGCCTCGGACTGCTTCAGATGGTTGTCTCGAGGCGCGTCAAAGGGCCACGAACAGGTCGGTCACGAAGGGTCGTGGAAACTGTGAACTCACCATAGCGTCCGACCTGGTTCGGCGCACTCAAGTTCGTCGAGCCTTGTTCTTTGCAGCCGATGGCTCTTTCTTGTTCCCCGGCACCAGCATAGTGATCACGTATCGAGGCATGGGTTTGCCATCGTCGAGCACTACCACCTGGAAGCACTCGGTCAGGTGCGGCGCCATTCCTGTGCGCTTCCTCAGATCGAGTACTACGAGGAACCCGATTCGTACGTCTGCGTACTGATAAGTTCCGGTCTGTTGCAGATAGCCGCGCATGTCGCTGATGTCAAAGGTGCTGAAGTCCCGTTTCAGCTCGATGTACAGTCGGAACCCGTCGAAGGGCACCATCACGTCCACGCGGCCGCCACCGATGTCCCGTACCTCAGTGGCATAGTTCCCCAATAGCTCGCTACTGTCGAAGAAGTTGTTCAGGTCGTCAGCCAAGGCTTCTTCGAGCACGTCGGCCCTGAAAAGATAGGACGCTTTCGACTTCCGCTTCCCCTCACGGCTGACCCAGAAACGAAGCAGGTAGATGAGCACCAGGTCAACGCCGTCCTTTACATCCCCTCGATACTCGTCACACTTGCTCAACTCCTTAACGAGATCCCGCTGCACCTTGCTCAGGACCAGCCGCTTAGTCCCACTCAATGCCGAGTCCGCTGCCTCCAGCTTGGCAGCCAGGCAGGAGTCGATCAGTGCCGCAGTGCTGGGTTCCATGGTTGATACCAGGTCTTCTGCCGTGTTCAGCAGACGACGCAGATGCGGTAGCGCCCGCCCATCAGACGAGGGCGAGGCGCCTGCGGCTTTTGGGCGAGGCGCTCCGGAGACCATGGACCGTCGGGCCGCCACCAGAAGCTCACGCGACGCTTCCAGCTCGGCCTCCCTTGCCGTTTCACCTGCCGTGACAGCGGCTTCAAGGGCGTTGATGTGCTCTTCCAGCAGGTACATGTGATTTGCCTGCACCGCAATGCCAGACTCGATTGCCGGTCCTATGAGGGCACGTACCCCGTCGGAATCCGCTGACTGCATCACCAAACTGCACCTGGTGGCAGAATACGCGTCGAGCACACCCGAGATGACGAGGGTGGCCTGGTACCAGGTCGGCTTCAGCAGGTCCTCCTTCACCTGCGCCACCTCGTGCGCCAGATGTACCCAGGCGACCTCGGCGTCGAGGCGCGACGTGCGCCAATGTTTCAGACCGGCTGATTCCAGCACATGCTCACGCGCGTTATGACGTAGCCGCTCTGCGAGTTCCCGCAGCTCAGTGGCCGCGTATGTCTCATACCCGTGCTCGTCGGGTAGGTGCGTCAGCAAGAGCCGGACCACATCGGACATCACCAGCGCGTCGACCCGGCCGTCATCACTTTCCGCCGCAATGAGCAGCTGGGACAAGCTCTCGTCCAGGTAGCTCCTGGCGTCGGCTACCTTGTGTGCGCCCAGAGCTTTCAGCAGCGATGCGCATCCCAGCTCATAGGCGATGTCGTTTTCCAGCAACTCGCCACGCAATACTTCGTCAGGCCAGAGATCCTGTTCGGTGTCCGGCAACGGCGGGATCAGACCTCCGATACGCCGGAGGACGTCCAACAGTTCTTCGTCCCGGCGCTGCTCGAACAGGGCCGCCACGCACCGGACAACTGAGCGGCCGTAGTGAAGAGGTACTGGCCCAGCTATCTCCGTCAGCAACTCCATCAGGCCGTGAGGGCGAACAGTTCCACCCAGAGCCAGCTGCGTCAGCGTCTCCAACGCGTCGGCCGCCAGAAGCCAGTCTTTCGCGGTACCACCAACCTTGAGCTCCGCCTTGGAGCGGCAGAGCTTACCCAAGCCCCTACCCAGGCGTGAAGGGATCGGGTCGTATCTGAAGATCGCCTCCACGCTCTCGGTGAATAGGGTCGGACTCGCACAGGCTTCAAGCGCAGCGATCACCTCGTCCTGGAACGACAAGCTGT
>JAUPKO010000177.1 GCA_030837395.1 Actinomycetota bacterium
AGCCCCGGGTTGCAGATGCTGGTGTAGTGCTTGCGGCGCTCCAACCTGTCAAGCAGGTCGCGATCCTGAGCGGCGACCCACCCGACCCTGAGACCAGGGAGCCCGTAGGACTTGGACATCACGTTGACGCTCACGGCCGAGGGTGTGAGATCGGCCGCGTGCGGCAGCGTCGTGGCGGGGTCGACTTCGATACCCCGGTGGACCTCGTCGCTGACCAGCACGATGCCACAGTCGTGACAGAGCAGCGCCAAGGCCCGGAAAGTGTCCTGGTCGGGGACGAATCCGGTCGGGTTGTTTGGGAAGTTCACCACGACCACACGCGTGTCGGGCCGCAGCAACGACACGAGCCGGTCGAGGTCGAGAGTCCACCGCAGGTCCGCGCCGGTGCCGGTCCACAGCGGGAGCCCGGACACGCTCGCCGGGCTCGCCAACGGGACGGTCTCGACGGACTGGTAGTTCGGGACGGTGACCACCGCATGGCCGCCGTCGCCGAGCAGCTCGGCGAGCAGCCAGAACAACGCCTCCTGAGCCCCGGCGAAGGCCAGCACGTCGTCGGAGGTGATGACGTCGTACTGCGCCGCTACCGCGTCGCGCAACTCTCGAGTGCCGTAGGTCGGCCGATATCCCAGGTCGATGTCGGCGATCTCCTCGACACTGCGACCGACCAGTGCCAGCAGTTCAGCCACACTGATCGTCTGGGCGTCCGACGCCGTGAAGGAGTGGGCCGCGGCGAACTCCCACCGGGAGAACCACGTCTCGAGCCGGAAGTCCGGCAGCGCACCGATCATCAGGACACTTCCTTTCGCAGGTTGTAGACGGTCGCCCGGGAAACGCCCAGCGCAGTAGCGACGTGCTCCGCGGCGTGTCGCGTCTCGAACACCCCCTCGTGGTCGAGGTGCTTCACCAGTTCCGCACGCGCGGCCTTCTCCAGATCGCGTGCGACGAGGTTCCGCGACGCACACCAGTCAGCGATCGACTCGTTGATCCGTACCCGCCAATCGCGGGCGAACAGCCCCGCGGGTCGCTCGACGTGAGCGGCGGCCAGCGACATCAGGACACCGATCGCGCCATCGAGCGCCGACCGGTCGAAGTTGATGCACAGCAGCATCCGGCCCTCGTCGACCGGCACGCTGACCGATGTCGTCCGATGGCCCCGAACATCGACCTGCTCGTACGGACCAATGACCGACTCGCTCGGCCCGCGGCTTTGCCAGTCAGGCTCGATCAGGGACTCATCACCTGGGCGACGCCCGGAGATCGGGTTCCACAGCCGGACTATCCGACCCGACGATAGGTCATGCAGGGCCACCTCAACATGCGGGTGGAACAACGTTGAGATGGCTTCCGCCACTCGATCAACATCCGAATCAGTTGCTGGCACTCATACATCATGTCTACATCTAGACACTCTGTCAACAGTTGTCGTCGGCGACCGGTGAACTTCGTGGGTGCGGTTACCGCGCGGGTGAGCTGGTGTGGCACGCGCTGACAGCGGGCACTGGGTCCGCCAGAAGATTCGGCCACGTGCCCGCATGGACAAGCCGATAGGTCGTACTTCCGAGGTCGAGCCACGCCGTCATCATCGGTCGGACCACCGACAGTCCTGCGGGCCACTTGATCGGAAAATGGGTGGTAACGGGCGCGGCAACTCCCGTGGGCGCCTGGCGCTCAATCTGATCCGTGTGCGATTGCGCCACACCCCATCATCTTGAAGAGACAGCGCAGCCAATACCAGTGCGCACTCCACAGGGCCGACGACTAGGGACGAGTAGATCGCGGTTGTGGTCAGCGTCTGGCGTCGAATCTGCCTGCCCCCGCCGACAACGCAGATTCATCGCCTCGCACCTGCGGCGACTCGGTCCGATTCAGGCGGTGCGGACTTGGTTGCCGCCGGCCTGTTTGGCTGCGTACATGGCGCGGTCGGCACGTGCGATGACGTCATCGGGATCTTCCCCTCGTCCCAGCAGGGTGACCCCGATGCTCAGCCGGGGGGCGTAGGCAATCTCACGGTAGCGGTGGGGTTGTCCGACGCGGTCAAGGACCTTCCGGGCGACGTCCACTGCGCCCTCCAGTCCGTGCACGCCGGTCAGCACAAGCAGGATCTCATCACCCCCGATCCGAGCGATCAGATCCTCGTCGCGCAGCAGCGTGCGCATGTCGTCGGCCACGGTCTGCAGCACGTGGTCGCCCATCTGGTGGCCGTGGGTGTCGTTGATCTGCTTGAACTCGTCGAGGTCACAGAACGCGACGGCGATGTCGTGGCCGGTGCGGCGCTGCTGGTTGACCAGGACGCGGAGTCGTTCGAACACTTCGGCCCGGTTGAGCAGGCCGGTGAGTTCGTCATAGCGAACCCGGTTCTGGAGGACCCTTTCAGCTTGCACCTGGGCGTCGATGATGCGAACGGACGCCGCGATGCCGTCGGTGGTGCCGTCACGGCCGACGAACGCGGCGGCATGCACCTCCACCCAGTGGAAGTCCCCGGTGGCATCGCGCAGACGCAGGCGGGTGATCGGGCTGCCCCCAGCGCTGATCTCGTTGCGACAGGCCTGGGCCACGGCAACGTCGTCGGGGTGGGTGAACTCCTCGAAGCGGTGCCCCACCCAGTCCTCGGGCGTCCAGCCCAACACGATGGTCAGCGACGGAGACAGCCACATCATGACGCCGTCGCGGGCGTGCAGGACAGCATCGGTGGCGTTCTCGGCCAGGAGCCGGAACCGTTCCTCGGCCTCCTGCACGGCAAGCATCGCCTGTTGCATCTCCGTGACATCGATGATCTGGGAGATCAAGTGGCGCACGGTGCCATCGGAGTAGCGCACACACGACACTGACAGGTCGCCCCACACGACATCCTCATCGGGGCGCAGGTAGCGCTTGCGCAGCCGATAAGTTTCGCGGTCCCCGGCCAGGATCTGGTTGACAAGTGCCTGATCGACGCCGACGTCCTCGGGGTGGGTGATCTCCTGCCAGGTGGCGGCCATCAACTCGTCGGCGGTGCGGCCGAACATCCGGCACAGGGCAGCGTTCACCCGCAGGAAGCCACCATCCGGGGCGACCAGGCACATGCCCACCGCACTGTTGTCCATCGCCGTGCGGAACAGATCCTCACTGTCCGCCAACGCCGCAGCAGCCAGATGCTGGTCGTGGACGTCGCGCCAGCCAGCCACCCATCCGGTCACCACCCCCGACGCATCCAACACGGGTCTCACATGCGAGGCCACCCATCGGTAGTCGCCATCAGAGCGGCGGACCCGTGCCTCGAATCTCAACGCTTCGCCCTGTGCCAGTCGCCCCCGCGCCACCACGATGGCGGGCACATCATCCGGGTGCAGGTACCCAAATGCCCTCCGGCCGATCACGTCCGACGGCTGCCAGCCCAACAGCGCCGTGACAGATCCTGACACCCACTCGATCGTCCCGTCTGGGGATGACTGCACCACCACGTCGGAGGCGTTCTCGGCCAGCAGTCGGTAGCGTGCCTCCGATGCGGCCAGGGCTTCACCCTGGCGGTGCCTATCGGTCACATCGCGCCAGGTGAAGCTCAGCGCATCCCCGACGCGCACAGCCCTGATGTCGTACCGTCGCTCGTCCAGCAGGATCTCGTGCGGATACGCGTAGTCGTCCAACACCAGCGGGTCGCCGGACTCCACCGCGTCGGCGTAAAGGGCGAGCATCCCCGACCCGGCCTGCCCCGGCAACAGATCCAGCAGGCGCGCCCCCACGAGATCCTCGGACACCATCCCCAGGTAGTCACACGCCGCTGGGTTGGCATCGGCGTACTCGAAGTCGACGATGGCGCCGTCGTGGTCACGCACCGCTTGCAGCAGCACATGCGGATCCAACATCGACTCCAAGACCGCCCGTCTGCGCTCCTCAACCACCAGCGTGGAGGTGATGTCGTGCGCAACCGCCACTAACTCGTCGCCGAACACCGCCGTGGACAGGTCGAACAGCGTGACCACACCATCACGGTTCACAGGCGGAAGGCGCATCACGCCTGGCTTTCCGGTCACCAGGGAGTTCACACAGAACTCGAACACCCCCAACTGCTCCGCGGCCGGCAGCAATTCCAGCAGGCCTCTTCCCACGGCCTCGTGCGGGTCACGGCCAAACACCCGGCCCGCAGCCGCGTTGACGAAGATGACCCGCAGATCGACCACATCTAGTAGGTCGTCGCTTTTAAAGCACTGGGTAAAGGTGCCGAAGTTTGATGCGGGCGTCGCTGGTGGTGAATCTCCAGTCGACTTGGCGTTCGTGGGCGTTGGTGGCTTTGGTCCAGGCGTCGAGTTCGGTGTTGAGCGTCTCGAGGTCGTGGATGCGCCGGCCGAGGCATTGCTTGGTCAAGCAGGACAGTTCGATCTCGGCGATGTTGAGCCAGGATCCGTGTTTGGGGGTGTGGTGGATCTCCAGCCGGCTCGCCAACTCGGAGGCCTTCTCGGCGGGGAACGCCTGGTACAGCGAGGCGGTGTTGTGGGTGTTGAGGTTGTCCATCACCAGCACGACCTTCTCGGCGTCCGGGTAGTCCACGGTGAGCAGGTGGTCGACGCCGGCGGCGAAGTCCAGGCGGGTGCGGGTGGGTTCGGCGTAGGCCCGGCGCCATCCGCGCAGCGGTTCGGCCCACACGAAGATCGAGCAGGTGCCGTGACGCACGTACTCGGAGTCTTCGCGGGCCGGACGCCCGGGTGCGGCCGGGGTGCCGGGGCGGGCGTCGGCAAGAAGCTGCAGCGGTTTCTCGTCCATCACCACCACGGGGAACGCCGGGTCGTAGGGGCGGGCATACACGCCCAAAACATCTTCCATGGCCGCGACGAACGCGGCGTTCTGGTGCGGCGGGATCGTCCAGCAGGCCTTCAGATGAGGCTTAAGCGCAATACCGTTCAGTTAGGTGCTCGTGCGGTGTAGGTGGGTGGGTTGCTGGGTTGGGTCCAGTTTGCGTGCCGTGCGCGTTTGACGTTCCATTTGGGCATCTTGCGTTTGATGACTCGGGGCGCGGCTCGTCGGCGGCGGGCAGGGTTGAGTCGGATGAGTAGGCGGTTGTGGAAGTGGTGCCACAGGGGTGCGCAGGCGTCAGGGGGAAAAGGAGCCCTGGTGGGCGACGGTTTGGCGGATGATCCGCAGCGCTGCGACGAAGCTGACCCGGTCGGGGTCGTGCCCGGCGTGGGCGGCGGCTTCGGTCATCAGGGTGCGGATCGCGTAGTGGCAGCACAGGTGTCCCCAGATCTCCTGCTGGACCAGGTCCGGGGATTTGGACCGCAGCACAGTGCGCGGTCCGCGCTGGTGGGTCTTGAGTTCGTCGAATGCCAGCTCGATCTCCCAGCGCTGGACGTAGGCCGCGGCCAGGTCGGTGGCGCAGGCCTCATCGGGGTCCAGGATGGTGGTGAGCAGCCGGTAGGTCTCGGGGTTGTCCCGGCCGTCGTCGATGGCGTAGTCCACCACCCGGACGGTCACCGGCGGTGCGCTCTTGTCCGTGGACAGGCGCAGCAGGGCCAACCACGAGCCGTCGGGCAGGGTCCCGACATGCTCCGGGCGCAGCCCGGTTTTGGCCCGCCACAGCAGGTCCGCCCCGGTGGCCGCGGCCCGGCACCACAGGGCGTAGGAGGTGAAACCGCGGTCGGCCAGCAGCAGCATCCCGGGAGTCAACCGGTCCAGCAACTCCCCGGCCAGCACCGGCTCCGAGACGGTGCACGCACCTATCGCGGCGTCGAAGATCGCGTGCGTACCGCACTCGGCCAACGCGACCAGGCGAGCCTGCGGGAACGCCGACTTCTCACCCTTGCTCACCCCCGGCCGGCCGAAGAACGCCTCATTGCCCGGCGTGTCGGCCACGTCCAGACAGGTTCCGTCGATGGCCACCAGGCGCCTTCCGGCCAACCACGCACCCGGCGTGGCCTCGGTTCCGATCGGCTCGGCGACCCGAGCGAACAGCGCCGCCAGCGGCTCGGCCCCCAACCGCGCCCTGGCCTGGAAGATCGCCGACTTCGACGGCGGCACGTAACTCTCCTGCCACCCCGAGGCCCACGACAGCCCGTCGGTCAACTGGCCCAGCACATCCTCATAGGACCCCTCCGAATACAACGCCATCCCGATCGCGAAATACGCCATCACCCGCGCCGGCAACGACCGATGCCGCTGCTCGGTGCGCCCCACCTCGGCAATCACCTCATCAACCAGCCCCGGCGGGAACACCCGCGTCAACACACCAACCGACACCAGATCCGACAACCGCCGATCCGAAACAGGCTTCACCCAACCAGCACGAGGCATACCCGCAAACTACACGACAAACCCTTAACTGAACGGTATTGGGCTTAAGCGCCCCCTTTTTAGGACCCTGCCGATCGTGGAGTGGTCCATCGGGGGAATCCCCTCGGTGGCGAGCACATGTTTCTCCAGCAGTCGCAGCGTCCACCGCGCGTACCCGTCCGGTGGCGGACTGCACGCCAACGCGATCACCCGGGACTCCACCTCACCGGTCACCTTCGGCTCGACCGGCGGCGTGGCCCGCTTCTTACGCGCGATCACCTCGTCCACCCGGCCGCCATGCACGGTGAACGCCTTGGCCACCAGATACACCGTGCTCTCCGAGATCCCCAGCCGCTCGCCAATCACCCGCCGGTCCGGGGCCGGACCCTGCGTCTCATCCAGGGCAAGCAGCACCCGCGCCCGGGTGATCATCCGCGCCGGATGCGTACCCGAGGACACCACCCTGGTCAGCATCGCGCGATCGGCAGCGGTCAACGCGACCGTGAACTCCGTCGGACGTGGCATGACGACTCCCTCTGGTCAAAAGTATCAACCAGAACAGCCAACCGCAGATACCCAGTA
>JAUPKO010000178.1 GCA_030837395.1 Actinomycetota bacterium
CCCGCCGCCGGGTGATCCTCGACGGTGAAATCGTTGCGCTGGACCGGGCGGGCCGGCCCTCCTTTGAGCGGTTGCAGCGGCGCTGGCCCCAGAACCGGCGGCCCTCGGCTCAACTGCTGCGCGAGGTGCCCGTGCGGTTCTTCGCCTTCGACGTCCTCGCCGTTGACGATGCCGACGTGTGCGCGTTGCCGCACTGGCGGCGGCGGGAAATCCTGGAAGATCTCCTGCCCGTCGAGGGTGTGCGGACCTTCGTCGTGCCCCCGGCGTTCACCGAAGTTGTCCCCGCGGCGGCGCTCGAGGTGGCCCGTGAACACGCCTATGAAGGAATCGTGTCCAAGCGCACCGACTCGGCGTATCGCCCCGGCCGCAGCCGCGCCTGGATCAAAACGCCAGTCAGACGGTCGGTTGAGGCGAAGATCGTGGCGTTCTACGGCGGCCCCCGCCGGGGCGTGGCGGCGGTCATTCTGGCCGCCCACGACACCGACGGCCGGTTGAAGGTGATCGGCCAGGTCGGCTCCGGGCTGGCCGCGACCGAACGGATTTCGCTGTACAACGTGCTGTCCGCCCAACGCGCCGCCGCCCCTGTTTTGTCCGATGAATTGCCTGGTCGGGTGCAGTGGGTGGTGCCGACTCTGGTCGCTGAGGTCGCGTACCGGCAGTACACCGCCAAAGGGGGCTTACGGCACGCTGCCTGGAAGGGATTGAGGGCAGTCGCCGACCAGGACGCGTTTTACCCGCTGCCGGCCGAAGATCCCGACGGGCCGGACTGACCGTTCTAACACAGGGACACCAGCCGTATTGCTGACCGTATCAATACGGTGTAAGGTTTGGTGTATGGCGCGAACGACTGAGCAGATCAATCCGGTGCCCTACGAGATCGAACTGGTGCGCGACGGCGACAAGGTCGTCGAAATCAACATCCGCGCGGTCCCCGGGGCGGAGTTGACCCACATGGAGGTCAGGGGCGCGATGCAGGCCGCGCTGCGCCGCGTGCCGCGCGGCAGGGAATTGCGCGGCGGACCACACGCGCACGGCCGGGAACGCCGCCGGCTGTTCGACCGGCAAGCCGACCTCATCGAGGAACTGGGCCTGCCGATGCACGAGATGCGCCAGGTGCTGGACGCCTACGACCTCGCCGAGGGCCGCATCACCGAGGTTTATCTGGCGCGCCTCGCCCTGGCCTACGAAGTCGCCGCCCGGGACCACCGCGACGTCTCGCTGCGGATCGCCGCCGCGCTGAACCGCCCGCTGCAGACCGTCAAAGGCCATCTGGTGCGGGCCCGCAAGGAGGGCTTGCTGAGCCCTTCACCCGAGGGCCGCGAGGGCTGTGTGGCCACCCCCAAGGCCAAGGACATCATCGTGTCCACACCGGTGAGGATCCCGGCCGAGTGGACCCGCTCGCCTCGGCCGGCGGAGTCTGCTGACGTAGAGGTCGCTGCCGTCGATGGGTAAGAAGGCGCGGCTTGAGCGCCGCAACGAGAAGAAGATCAAAGTTGATGACGCGGCGGACACAATCGGCGCCGTCCGCAGGTGGGCTGATGCGCCGCCGCAGCCGAACGTCGGTGATGACTGGGTCCGCAACGTCGCACAACAAGTCATGGAGCGCTGGGACCACAGCCCGGTGGCGCTGCGCGCCGACTCCGAATTCGTTGGCGCGCTGCTGAACTCCAACACCGACGTCGAGCTCGTCCCCGACTGGTTGACCCGGTTCCCTTTCAATGCCGTTGCCTTCACGCTGCCTGAGCCGGTCAGCCTGCACGACGGCCACCGTGTCTGTCACTACCGCGGCATGGTCGTCAGTGGCATCAACATCCGCATTGCCCCGCATACAACCGCGATCACTCCGCTTCGCCACCCCGACGGCACACCGGTCAAACACATGGGCGTTTCCCACAGCACCTACGCCAACATTCCCAACGCCCAGGGTGTGCGGTGCCTGTGGGCGTACGGCACCGACGACGGTCCTGGACTTCACCTGCAGACCGTCACGCTTGTACTCAAAGGCGACCTCGCTGAAAGCAGTCTCCAGAAGTTGATCGACGCCCAGGTCGCCAACGCTCAGCAAGCCGGCCGCTCCGAGGGTGATGAGCTGGCCACACTGATCCCGCTCACGGTGCAACTGCTGCTCTACACCGCCGCCACCGACCCGGAGATCGACTGGCCTCCGGCCGACCGGATCTCTCGCCCACACCAGATGCGCGACACCCGCGTCGGCAACCTCGGCTGGCGCGTCGGCGCCAGCCTGCGACAGGCCCGCGAACGGCCCGCTTCGGCAAGCCGTGAGGCCGAGGAAGGCGAGTACGAGCCCGGACTGGGCGGCTGGCGGCTGCCGCCGCACATCCGCAAAGCCCACTGGCATCGCGTCAGGGTTGCCGAACGTAACCAGTTCGGCGACGTGATCGGCAACCGCAGCGGCATCGAAGGAGTTGACTGGCACTACGAACTGCGGTGGTATCCACCGGCCGCGGTCAACGCAGACCCTGATGCGGCCCCGACCGTGCGCGACCTCTAAGGCGGATCTTGATGTTGCGTTGGTTTGCGCGCCCAGAAGGGGCCGCCCTGCGGCTGAGGAAACAGCCCGAGGTGGAGCAGTGGGAGGCCGGCGGTCACCCGCGTCTGGCTCTGGAAAGGGAGTACCTCGACGACACCGAGAACCTGATCACGCCGATCGGCATTGAGGGCTCGTTCGCGTTGAGGCTCGATGTCGGTCTACCACCCACGGCGGACCTGCTCGACAAATACGACCTCGACAACTACGCAAAACCGCTGGCGGCGCGACTGGGAAACACCGGCCTGGTGTCGGTGTGGTGCACCAAGGCGTACGGCGGCGCGTCGTTTGTGCGCCTCGAGGCAGCCCGAGAAGTGGCAGCACCACCAGGTGTCGTCATTGCCCGGCCGACCGTGTCCTATGACCCGGCAGGCCCCTACAAAGAACAGATCCACGCCGCGATCGCGCGACTGGAACCGCTTCCCCTCGGCCGGCCGGTGCGCCTCGAGATGGCTTTTCACGTGGGGCCGGACCGCAAGTGGTGGAACCTGTGGAAGCCCACGATCGACGGCATGATCCACCTACTGGGCCAATCCACCGCCCGGAACGGCCAGCAACAGCCACTGGACGGCCGGATCACCGAACTGGGCCTTCATCAAAACATCGACCCCAATGCCGGCCATGCCGTCACCATCGGCATAACCGCATCCTGCCTGTAACCTCGCGGCAAGTCACACCCCTCGATGCAATGATTCGGACGTGAAGTCCAAAAAGGCAAAGAGCCCGGCGGTGCAGGCCGCGAACGCCCTGACCGAACGGTGGTGCAGCCGTCTGGGCGGCGAGGACTACGCCCTCTCGGGGGCCGGGCTGTGGCCCCTGCTGGCGCTGCTCGCCTCGGCGGCCGACGAGCCGGCGGCGGCCGAGCTGGCGGCGGCCATCGGCCGGCCGGCCGCCGGGGCGCAACAGGAGGCCCTAGAAATCATCGACCTCCTTCGCGGCGGCCAGTCGACCAGCGCCGCGTTAGGAATCTGGACCCGCAAACATGTTCCCCTGGATGAACATTGGGCATCCCCGCTGCCCGATGGTGTGGTCGGACCCCTGACCAGCCAGGCGGTATTGGATCGGTGGGCCGACGAGCAGACCGGCGGGCTCATCGAGAAGTTCCCGCTCGACATCGACGACGAAACGCTGCTGGTGCTCGCCTCGGCGCTCACCGCCCGGGTGCGCTGGCGCACACCGTTTGAGGGGTACCCCCGCAGGGGTGCGGAGTTGGGGGTCATCCCGGACGACGAGCTGACGTTGGAGGATTTGGAGTTTGCGTCAGACGATCCGGGTCC
>JAUPKO010000179.1 GCA_030837395.1 Actinomycetota bacterium
ATGTGGTGACGTTCGTGGTCTACGGCGCCCTGTCGTCGGTGATGTTCCTGCTGACGCTGGCGCTCATGATCGGGCTCGGCTGGTCGGCGTTGGTGACGGGTCTGGCCACCCTGCCGATGACCATCATGCTGGCGGTGTTCTCCGGCAAGGTCGGGTCGCTGGTGCCTCGCTTCGGCGCGCGGCCGCTGCTGACCGCGGGGTGCGTGCTGATGGCGCTCGGCATGTTCATGCTGGCCTACCTGCCCGGCGACCCGTCCTACTGGACCGAGGTGTTCCCCGGAGTGATGGTCTTCTCCGTCGGCATGACCCTCATCGTCGCGCCCATCACCACCACCGCCTTGGGCGACATCCCGGTGACCGCCTCGGGGGTGGGCTCCGGGGTCAACAACGCCGTGGCCCGCATCGGCGGCCTGGTGACGGTGGCGGTGATTCCTGTCATCGCTGGTCTGGCGGGGATCTCAGCGGATGCCGGCCTTGCCGTGATGCCCGGTTACAAGCGGGCAACGATCATCTCGGCAGCGGTGTGTGCCGTTGGCGCCGTGGCGTCCTGGTTCGGCTTCAGACCCGAGACCGGCAAGGCGGCACCAGAGTCGCAGGCCGTCGCCCCGGTGGCCAGTTGAACTTGCGCGGACGGAAGGCGACATCGCCGCAGGGGTTCTCGTCGGCCAAGGTTCACCGGCCTCCGGACCGCATCAGCCGGACAACTCGCCGCCGTGTGAATACTGTGGCCGGATGACCCAGACCCCGGAGTCGGCCGCTGCAGCGGGGGTACCACGGGCGGCGTACGCCACCCTCGCCCGGCGGTTCCTAGTGGCCGTGGCGATCGTGATCCTGCTGAACGTGCCGACGGCGATCCTCATCGCGATCAACCACGAAGCGGCCTCCACCTGGGCGACCGCCGCGGGCATCGTCGGGGTGGTGGCGCTGCTCATGGGCGGCGTCCGCGTCGGCGTGACGACCGCCCTCGTGCTCGGGTTGCTCACACCTGTGGCGATCGTCGCGGGGCAGACACCGATCACCGGTGCTGCCCTCATGGCTTTGATGTGTTTGACGGTCGGGCGGATGTCGCGATTCGGCCTGCATCAGGCCACCCTGCTGGTGCCCATCTTCATGGCGTGGATGATCCTGGATCCACCGACGTGGGGGAAGCGGCCCAGCCCCGACCTGACCGACAGCACCTACCTGACCTGGATGGCCGTGATCTTCTTCGTCGGGGCCATCTTCCCGGTGATCGTCCTTCCTTGGGCACTTCGCAAAGTCAAGATGCCGGCGCCCAAGCCGCACCCCAGACGCGAATCCGTGCCGTACACGGCGACCATCACCGTGCTCGCCACGGCGTCGACCTACGTCCTGCTCGAACGTCCGCAGCATGTGACCGGCGCCTGGCTGATCGCAACGATCCTGGTGCTCGCTCAAGTGGGCGACGTGGGCACCGTCCGACGCTCCACCGCTCGAGTCGTCGGCACGCTCGTAGGCCTCATCGTCGTGGGCCTGATCATCGCCGAGGTGCAGTCGCTGACCTGGATCTACCTGATCGGCACGGTCTTCGCCGTGGCTGCGATCACGGCCAAGTTCAGCCCTCACTACTGGGTCTACATGGCCCTGATCACCCCGACCGTCGTGTGCCTGAATGCCTCCTCGAGCAGCCAACTGCCGCAGCTCGGGGAGCAGCGAGCCCTGGACACTGTCATCGGCGCCGTCCTCGTGCTGATCGCAGCAGGCCTCACCCTCGGCTACGCCAAACTGGAGGAACGTCGGGGCCACCTCCCGACCGTCGAGGTACCGGCCATCGCGGGCACGCCGGTGGATCCGGCCGCAGCCTCGCCGCAGGCAGTTCAATCCTGACCCGCACGGCGATGAACCGCCGACGGGCCCGGCGCTGCCGACCATCACCCTCGGCGTGTCGGTGGCCGCGTCACGGCAAACCTGATCAATCGATGGTGAGGGTCACCAGTGGCCCGTCGTCGTCCTGCGTGACCGTGCACGTCACCGTGGTCAGGTCAGGCACTCGCAGTAGCCCCTGGGTGACGGCGGACTCGAAGCCGCCGACCACGATCACCTGGCAGCCGGCCGCCAGCCCGGCCTCGATACCTGCTTCGGCATCCTCCAACACGATCGCCTCGCGCGGATCGCAGCCCAACTTCGCCGCTGCCGTGAGGTAGCCCTCCGGGTGCGGTTTGCCGTGGGTGATCTCGTCGGCGTAGACGGCCACGGTCGGCACCGGCACGCCGGCCGCCATCATCCGAACGGTGGCCAGGTCACGCGTCGCCGACGTGACCATCGCGATGGCCCCTGACCCCTCCAGTGCGCCCAGGAAGCGCGTGGCGCCGGGCACCTCGATGACCCCGTCGGTGTGTTCGAGGCCGAGCGTCTCCAGCGCCAGTGCCACCGCGGCGGCATCCGTGCCCTGGGGTGAGAACTTCGCGACGGTCTCCTCGGTGCGTCGGCCGTGGGCCGTCTCCAGCACCTCCTGGACGTCCAGGCCATGCTCGGTGGCGAAGGTTCCCCAGAGGTACTCCACCACCGCGAGGGAGTCGATGAGGGTCCCGTCCATGTCGCTCAGGACGGCGCGGGCAGTCACGTGATGAGGCACGCGATCACCTTAGCCGCGGTGGATTGCCGAAGCGGCTCGGCGGCGGGAGGTCGGCCGGCGGCCCACAGAACCGGGCCTGTCGTGCCCGGCGACCGGCACCGGCTAAGGCTGCGTGCGCCGGGTCAACTGGGCAGAGACCTTACGTGTCAACCACCCCGGTGCCACCTTGCTGCTCGCCGCGATGGCGGCGTTGAGGTAGCCCGGGATGCTCACCGCGCGGCCGCGATCCAAGTCGCTCAGGGCGCACGACACGACATGTTCGGGCGACGACACCATGACCGAGGGCAGCCGCTCGAATTCCGCCCCCGCGCGTGCGGCGAAGGCGGTCTCGGTGAAGCCTGGGCAGACGCTGAGCACGCGGACCCCGGCCGGGCCGACCTCCTCGGCCAGCGCCTGGCTGAAACTGTGGACGTAAGCCTTCGACGCCGCATAGACGGCCTCATGCGGGATCGGCTGGAAGCCGGCGGTCGAGGCAACGTTGATGATGGCACCGTCACCGCGCCCGCTCATTCCGATTGCCGCCTCGCGACTGAGTACCGTGAGTGCCTCGACGTTGAGGCGCAACATGTCGACCTGGTCGGCACCGGTGAGTTCGGTCACGTCGCCCACCAGGCCGTAACCGGCACTGTTCACCAGCAGGGTGCATTCCTTGGCGCGGCTGGCCACCATCGCCAGCTGGGCCGGCGCCGTGAGGTCGGCCGGGAGCACTTCGATCGCGGCCGGCACCGAGGCGTCGATCTGAGCCGCCAAGGCCTCTAACGCGTCGGCACCACGGGCGACCAGCACCAAGTCGTACCCACGTTGGGCCAGTCGCTGTGCGAACTCCGCTCCGATCCCGCTGGAAGCGCCGGTGATCAAGGCCGTACCTCGTGTCGATTCGGTCATGGCACCACCCTAAGTGCCGTGGCGCCGGGCTCAGTCGCCGAAGGCGCGCTTGATGCCGTCCATCGTCGCCTCCAAGGAGTCCACCCGCGCCGTCAGAGCGGCGTCGGCCGGGCCTGGGGCGGTGGCATCGGGCCCCATGCCACCCTCCGCGGCCGCCGCAGCCTTCGGCGCCCGCGCAAAGCGCAGGTACCCCAGGACCACCGTGATGGCCAGAGCCACCGCGAGCACGATGAATCGAACGACGTCGTCACCGCCGGCCAGCGTCAGGCCGATGCCGAACACCATGGTGAACAGGCCCCCCAGCAGCAGACCGTTGCTGATCACAATCGCCCGATCCCACCGCACCAGGGACACCGCGAGCAACACAGTGGCGATCCCGATCATGAGGATGCCGGCAGTGCGATTCCACTCCTTCTGCTCCACTTCCTGCGCCTTCCACACCTCTTCGCGCTCAAGTTCGATGGCCCTGATCTCGTTCTGTTGGGCGGGTGTGGTGGTGCAAGCCTCGGTCTTGCACTCGCTGTAGATGGCCTGCTCACGCTGATCAAGTTGCTCGATCTGCGTCTGATACGTGTTCGGCTGAGGGTAGAACGTGAACAGTCCCACGGCGACGACAGCCGTCATGACCCCGCCGAGGAACACCGCGTAGATCGCCTGCAGAATCGCCTGCTGGACCGCGTGGGATGACGTCGTCGAGTGGGCCATAACCCCATTGTGAAGCCGATTCGGCCGGCTGACGGCTTTGGTCCGCACGAGGTCACCCGCTTGAGGTACGCCGGGCAGCACCGGGTGGTTCTAGCGACCGTGTGGGGCGTGCGCGACACTTGCCGCATGCACAGCGAACGCGAGGGCAACCAGGTGGCGGCGGTCGTCACGTGCTCGGATTCGGTGGCGGCGGGCCGCGCCGAGGACCGTTCCGGCCCGCTGGCCGTGGAGTTGCTGACCGCCGCCGGGTGGCACGTCAACGCGCCGTGCGTGGTACCCGATGACCCGGACCGGATCGTCGCCTGCATGCGGGCGGTACGGGACCAGGGGGCGCGGTTGATCATCACTACTGGTGGCACCGGCCTCGGCCCGCGCGACGTCACCGTGACTGCTGTCGAGGCCGCCGGGGCCGTGGTCGTGCCGGGTATCGGCGAGGCGATCCGAGAGTCCTCCCGCGCGGCGGTGCCCACCGCCGACCTGTCCCGGGCCACCGGCTTCACCTTCGACCAGGCCCTCGTCGTGTGCCTGCCCGGCAGCCCTGGCGGGGTACGCGACGGCCTGGCGGTGGCGCTGCCCCTGGCGCCGCACGCGCTGGCCATGATGGACGGAGGCGGCCACCACGCGGGGACCACCACGAATCCGCACCTGCCCCCGACTCACCTGCAACCGCCCCCGCAACGACCTGCATCGCATCCTCTGGTCACCGAGGCGCCCATCGACCTCGCCGCGCTGATCGACCGCGTGGGCGACGCCCGGGTCGGTGCTGTCGTCACCTTCGAGGGGCGCGTGCGCAACCATGACCACGGCCGTGACGTCGTCGAACTCACCTACTCCGCCCACCCCGACGCGCCGGCCATCTTTGCCGACGCCCTCGCCCGGGCGGCCGAGCGCGAGGGAGTCCAGGCCGTGGCCGGTGCGCACCGGGTGGGTCCGCTCGCCATCGGTGACCTCGCGTTCGCCGTGGTGGTATCCGCCGGGCACCGGGGTGCCGCGTTCGACACGTGCGCCTGGCTGGTCGACGAAGTCAAGCGGGTGCTGCCGGTGTGGAAGCTGCAGCGCTTCGCCGACGGCACGCAGGAGTGGGTCAACTGCGCCTGAGCGCCGCGAGCGGTGGCTACTTCTTGAGCGGCCGCAGCCGTTCGCGCAGGGCATCCACCTGGCCGGTCGTCCAGTCCACCAGCGGTCCGACCGTCACCGTGCTGCCCTTGACGTAGTCGTCCAGATTGACCACGTGGTAGGTCCGCGCGTTGACTGTGTTGAGTTGGTGGTTGACGCGCACCTCGCCGGCGATGGGCATCTTGAACAGGTTGGCGAAGTCGGTCTTCCACATCAAAGCCAGGTCGTCAGGATCCGACACCTTGTTGCGCATCTCCGCGGTGAAGCCGATCACGGTGCGGCTGCCCATGGTGGCACTCACCGCCCCGGACCCGGACTTGCGGTCGACCATGATGTAGACGGCCGACAGCACGGGATCGCCGGGCAACTTGAAGCCCATCACCTGACGATCCGAGTCCGCGACGATCCGGAAGCAGCGCCAGCCCTTGTGGGACAGTCCGCGGATCAGTTCGCCGCAGACGATCTCGTCCTTGGACTCGCGCAACTCGGACTTGTGTGCATACGACGTCATTGCATCGAATAGGCCCATGATCTGCTCCTCAGGCCCCGAACCGGGCTTGGATGAAGGTCTTCATCGTGTAGATGACGCTGGCCAGGTGACGGCGCAGCAACTCGTGGTCGACGTCGAGGTGCTCGTCGATGTAGCGCTCCAGTTCGAGCAGCAGGTCGATCTGGGCGTAGACATAGCCGGAGGACAGGTCCGCGTCGAACGTCACGGTGCCCGGTTCCGGGGAGGCGATGAACGTGCTCTGCACCTCCTGCCGCAGGGCTTGGCCAACCTTGCTGAAGTTGGGCACGCGCTCGCCGTAGCCGACGATCACAGCCGCCCGATGGCCAATCAGTTTGGCCACCGCCGGATCGGGGGTGAGGTGCTCCAACGACATCGTCACCCGCGCGTGCGTCGACGGCTCCTCGAAGCGCAGTTGATGGTGAGCCATGGTCACGGTCGAGCCGACGTCCGCCGTCGTCGTCGTGGTGGCAGCGGCGGCCCAGGGGCTCGCGGTGGCCAAGTCGATCAGCACGAAGCCGCAGTCCACCATGGCAGTTATCACCCCGCCGAGCGTGGCCTCATCGATGGAGGTGGCGTATTCGGTCTCCTTGTACATCTCCCAACTACGCGCCACGAGATCGATGAACTCATCGTCGAGTTCCTGGTCGGTCATGCCGCTCATGAGCGCGGCCGAGGCCGATCCGGGGGCGATCTGAGCGCCGGTCGCAGACGGGGCGGGGACCGCTGCCGCCGGCAGACTCACCCCCGGCGCCTGATGCAGCGGGGTCCAGTCCGCTGCTCCCTCCCACCAGATCAGCGTGGTCGGGGGGACCTGACCGGCCTGGTGCCGTTGCAGCAGCACCTCCAGCGGCTCCGGCCCCACCTGTTGGCCGCTGGGGTCCACCCAGTGAACCTGGTCTTGTGGCTCTGGCATCGTTGCGGCTCCTCATAGATTCCGGCGTGCTGTGATGCTAGGGGGTGGCGCCGTGTTCTGGGAAGCCAACCGGCCGCGCGCCGGCGTCGGGCGGGTGACGAGGCCGTGCTGGGGGCCGAGTTCATGCTCCGTTCGCCGACCTGTGGCGAACGGGCATCTGTCCCGTTTGACGCAAGCGAGAAGGTAGGTGCCATGGCGAAGAAACCAGGCAAAGGCAACGGTAAGGCCAAGAGCACGAGCACGACCGGGAAGCCGACGCGGGCCGTCGACCGGCCCGAGGTGCGGGCGCAGGTCGATGCCCTGCTGGCGACGTGCGGCGCGGACGTCGGCACCCGCGACGGTCGCCTTGTGCGGGATCTGGTGATCACCTCGCTGAAGTTGCCCACGGATGGCCGGCACACCGGCGAGCTGAAGATGCTCACCGCCTCGCTCAAGGAGTTCCGGCACGCGATGCGCGTGTTCGGCGAGCACCCCGAGTCCCGTCGGGTGAGCATCTTCGGCTCGGCGCGCACCCCGGAACACCACGGCGACTACGCCGCTGCGCTGGATTTCGCCGAACTGATGGCGGCGCTGGGCTGGGTATCCATCACCGGCGCGGGCGATGGCATCATGAAGGCGGGCCAGGAGGGCACCGGGCCGGACGCCTCCTTCGGGTTGGCGATCCGATTGCCCTTCGAACAGTCCACGAACGAGGTCATCGCAGGTGATCCGAAGCTGATCACCTTCAAGTACTTCTTCACCCGCAAGACCATGTTCCTGTCCCAGAGCCACGCCGTCGTCGCCCTCCCGGGCGGCTTCGGCACGCAGGATGAACTGATGGAGTCCCTCACCCTGATCCAGACCGGTAAGTCGGTGATGGTGCCGGTGGTTCTGCTCGCCGGCACGGGCAGCAACTACTGGCAGCGCTGGGATCGCTATGTCCGCGACGAACTTCTGGCCGGGGATTTCATCAGTCCCGAGGACACCAACCTGTACTACCTGGCCGACACGCCCACCGCGGCCGCCGAGCACATCATCGCCTTCTATTCCACGTACCACTCCTCGCGATACGTCGGCGACGACTTCGTCATCCGATTGCGGAGGCCGCTTCGACCGCACCAGATCGACGCCCTCGACGACGAGTTCGCCCCGTTGGTGGCCGAGGGCCGCATCACTCAGCGCGAGGCCTACCCCGCCGAGGGGGAGTACCTCGACCTGCCGCGGGTGGCCTTCACCCACACCAGGCGCCAGCAGGGCCTGGTGCGGGTGCTGATCGACCGGATCAACGAATACGGCGGCGCTGCGACGCCGACCCCGTGACCGCGCCCTGGTGATCCCGAAAGGTGCTGGTCAGGACCGGCCATCCGGGATCACTGGGCACGCACCTGCGCCTCGGGAACGCCGAACAGGGCAGCCGCGTCGGCTGGTCGCAGTGCCGGCCGCCAGAGCCACCCCTGGCCCAGATCGCAGCCCAACTCTCGGAGCAGGGTGAGTTGGTCGATGGTCTCGACCCCCTCCGCGATCAGCGTCAGCTGCAGACTTCTGCCCAGGGCGATGATGCCTGTGAGGATCGCCAGGTCGGTGGGGTCGGTGCAGATGTCATCGATGAAGGTCTTGTCGATCTTGAGCACCCGAATGGGCAGTCGGCGCAGGTACTGGAAGCCGGCGTGGCCGGTGCCGAAGTCGTCGACCGCGATCCGGATGCCCATATCGGCCAGCGCGTCCAACTCCGCGGCCGCCGGGCTCGAGGCGTTGATGATCTGGCTCTCGGTGACCTCCAACTGGAGCAGGTCCGCGGCCACCCCGGTGGCGTCCAAGCAGTCGGCCACCAGCCCCGGCAGCCGGCCGGTGCCGAGTTGTTTGGTGGACACATTCACGGCTGTCTGCGGTGTGCGGGCGCCGAACTCCGCCTGCCACTCGGCGGCTTGGGAGAGCGCCGCGCGCAGCACCCACTCGCCCACCGCGGGCATGAGGTTGCGACGTTCGGCAACCTCGATGAACGAATCGGGCATCATCCGACCCAACACCGGGTGCTGCCAGCGGATCAGGGCCTCCACCTCGACGAGCGCCGCACCCTCCTGCAGCGGGAAGACCGGCTGGTAGCGCAGCTCGAATTGGTCCTCGGCGATCGCCTTGCGCAGGTCCGCCTCGATGGTCACCGTACGTTCGGTGCTCGGGACGTTGTGACCGGTGCTCAAATGCCACGTGTTGCCCCCCTGCCGTTTGGCCATGAACATCGCGCTTTCGGCTTGCGCGACCAACTTCGGCGGCGGCATGCGGCCTCGGCTGACCGCCACCCCCAGGCTTGCCGCAGCCGAGATCGTCGACTTGCCCACCGCGACCCCGGCCGCGAGTTCAGACCTTAGTTGCTCGCTCAGCGATACGGCGGTGGTGGCATCGTCGACGGCGGCGAAGACGACGGCGAACTCATCGCTGCCCAAGTGAGCGGCGCTGTCGCCCGGGCGCAGCACGCCCCGCAGCACATTTGCCACGCCGCGCAGGTACTCGTCGCCGCCGTGCCGACCTAGACTCTGGTTGACCGACTTGAAGTCGTCGAGGTCGAGCACCAACAGGGCGGTGCGGTGGCCGGCATTGCGGTCTTCGGTGATGCGCCTGGCCAGGTCGTCCAGCAGCAGGTCGCGGTTGGGCAGGCCGGTGACCGGGTCGTGGCGCGAATGGTGGGCCAACTCGGCCTGTGCCGAGCGCCGCGGGGTGATGTCCTGAATCTGCAGCAGACGCAGGCGGGCAGCGGCGGGGCTGTCGTCGCCGATGCGCGTGAGGCTGATCAGGCCCCACCGGCTGCCCCCGGAGGGCAAGGTGAACGCGTGCTCGGTGGGGTGGCCCTGTGCGGCCTGCGACAGCGCCTCACAGTCAACATCGGTCATGGCAGGTGGGGAGGCGGCGCCGATATCGGGGTCGTGGCCCAGGAAGGTCCACAGGGCGCGGTTGGCGTGTCGGATGGTGGGGGTGGCGGCGCCTAGTGTGGGTGGTAGTTCGATCACGGCTGAGGGGATGTGTGAGTCGGCGATCGCCGCGGATAGCAGGGCGCCGAGCTCGCCGGGCGCCGGGGCGGACGTCGAAGAGTCCGTGATCACCGGTCTCGCGAGCAGCGGCGAGAGCGCCGCGCCCGCCGACGGTGTGATCGCGGCCAAAATCAGGGCGCATTCGCTCAGGTGGTCCCGTGACGCCACCTCGTCGGCCACGAGCACCCCCAGCGGACGGCCCTGGCCGGTGATAAGCATCGCGAAGCCGGACTCGGTCAGCAGGAGGTCATCACCTGGCGGCAGCCGGCCCGCCACAGCCTCGAGGTGGGCGGCCCAGTCAGCGGAGTCCGGGCGGACGACGGCGTCACCGAAGCTGCCCCCAACGACAGGCAGGAACCCGACCGTCTGCGGCCCGCAGAGGTCCTCGACCAGGTCGAGCAGCGACGCGATCGCTTCACGGGGGGCGCCATCGGTGGGCAGCGCCGCCAGCCACTCCAACGCCAGGCTCTGGTCCGCCAGGCGACGCCGCAGTTGCGCCATTCCGCCGCCGGGATCGCTGCCGGTCGGGGTGACCACTGGGGCCTACCGTTCCTGGACCGGGTAATGGCCGTACTCGGCCACGGCGTCGCTGATCGCAAGGAGCACGTCCTCCGGCACCTGAATCGGAATCTCACCGTGGGTGTCGGACAAGATGAGCCGCCGCCTGGTGCGCCCTGCCGAATCGTGTCCCGCGTGATCCGGTGGGCCTGGTCGGGCGTCCACCGCCGCATCTCGATGCCGTTAAGATTGCCCATCACGGTCAGGCGGCCAGCTGCGGCGGTCTTGACCTGTCGCAGGTCCTCGTCGCTGCTCGCCCCGACTATCACCGCGGCGGCGGCCGCGAGGTCATCCACCAGGGGTAGCGACAGGCCAGATGCCAGCAGGCCCGCGCACGGTCCGTTGATGGCCGCCAGGCACCGGCGCATGACCGGTAGCCCGGAGCTGCGGAAGAGGTCGTGCGGGAGCACCGTGGGCGAGGCGACGGGGTCGAAGTAGCCGATGGCGTCGGCACCCGCGGCCAACTGGGCGTTGGCCCAGTCGATGGCGAACCCCTCATTGATCGTCACCAAGTGCCGTGCCAAAGCTGGGTCCTCATGCAGCAGTTGCAGGTACTCGGCGAAGCCGAGTTGCATCACCGGCATGGAGAACGGCGACATGATCACGCCAACGGTCAGAGCCGTCCCTGCAACCTCGGAGGAGACGATTCGCAATGCCTCCAGCGGTGCCCGCAGGACCTCGCTGTGACGCACGTCGGGGGCTTCCAGCCCGCGGATTCCGGCGGGAGTGCTGAGCAACGGGCCCACCGCATTGGGGGGCCCATCGGGGTAGAACTGCACCTCGCCGCCGAAGGCTTCCAGTTCGATTGCGCCATAGAAGAACGGGTAGAGCACGTCGTCGCGGTATTTGGCACGCAGGCGGAGTTGGCCCTCGGCCACGAGCGCTCCGGACCGGTAGTACTCGTCCAGTGGAACGCCCAACTCCAACGCCCCATGCATCGTCACGGGCAAGAAGTAGGGCACACGGTCCGGGATGCCGCCGCCGAGGGTCGTGAGCAGACGTTCAGTCGAGGTCATACTGGGGACGTCGGTGGTCATAGCCCTACCTCCGCCCGGGCGCGTTCGATCTGCGCCATGATCGGCAGTACGTCAGAGGCCGACATGCCGACGAAGTCCGCGCCGACTTCGCTGCCCAGCCCGGGATCGAACCGGAAGGGGGCGCCGCCGACCACCACCAGCGCATCACAACCGGCATCCACCAACCCGGCCTTGACCGTCGCGACCGCCAGCGCCGAGCGCAGCATCAACACGGAGATGAACAGCACGTCGATCGCTTCCGCGGCGGTGCGGCGCACCACCTCGTCCGCCTCCAGCCGAGCGCCCCAGTCGGTCACCTCGTAACCACAGGCGCGCAGCAGATGCACCACGATCTGCTTGCCGAGCACATGGGAGTCCTCCAGCACGCACACGGCCAGTCTCGGCTGCGTCGGGCGCAGTGGTTGGTCGGTCGAGCCGTCGATCGTGAGCAGACGTTGGCAGAGTCGTCCGCTCATATATACCTGCGAGAGCGACACGCGGCCTTCGGTCCAGCCCTCGCCGATGGCGACCAACGCCGGCACCACCACGGAGTCCAGGTAGTCGGTTTCGGACACCCCCGAGATCAGTGCGTTGGCGGCAGATTCATCTAGCGAGAGCAACGCGTCGGTGAAGGCAGCCACGTCGGGGTGTGAAGCATGCATGAACTCTCCAGTCCGATCCTGTCCATGGTAGACGTGTCACCGGACCGCCCGCATGGCCCGGCGGCAGAGTCATGACGGTTC
>JAUPKO010000180.1 GCA_030837395.1 Actinomycetota bacterium
GTACGCGGAGAAGATCGTCACAGCAGTGGAACGGGGCGTGGCCAACACCCGGTGGCGGGACTTCGCCGACATCTACCTGCTGTCACGTAAACACGACGCGGACGGCGCCGAGTTGGTTGCTGCCCTCACCCGGGTGGCCGAACACCGACAGATCAGGTTGGGTTCGTTGGCGACGTTGTTGGCACGGCTCCCCGGGCCGGCGCAGTCGCGGTGGGCAGCGTGGAGACGTCGTCAGTTGCCGGACGGGCTGCTGCCGGAGAACTGTACCGAGGTGTTGAACGCAGTGACTGCTTTCGCTGACCCGTGCCTGCACCCCGACCCAGCTCCCGGCATCTGGGACGCAACGACCCGACGGTGGACCCCCGTCGGCTGGGGCACCTTCGGTGCCAGGACTTTTCTCGGAGTCCTGGCACCGAAGGAGCCCTAGCATCATGAACATGACGAATGGGCCATCACCGTCCGCGTCGGGTGCTTCCGGTAGCCGAGGGGGGTCCGCCTCGAAGACTGAACGGCCCCGGTACGGCACGTGGGTTCGGATGCGGCGGGTGCGTCTGGTCGCACTGGCGACGGTGGCCTGCTTCGCGGGCAGCGCCCTGACGTTCGTCTCGCCGTGGTTCAGGTTGTTCCTGCTGCCCGGGGTGCTCTTCGGCTACATCACCCTGATCCTCCTGTTGTCGGTTTACCGTCTGGGCCGATGTGGGGGCGATTACCAGCAACGCATCCACCGATTCATCGCCGAGGAAGCCGGACCCCGACCCGGCGAGGTCCTCGACGTCGGGTGCGGCAGTGGCAGCCTGGCGATCGCCGTCGCGCAGGCAGCACCGGAGTGCACCGTGGTCGGTGTCGACCTGTGGGACGAGAACTGGGAGTACTCCCAGGAGCAGTGCCGGGAGAACGCCCGCCGCTCAGGTGTGGCGGACCGTGTGACTTTCCAGCAGCAGAGCGCCGCTGCCCTGGCCTTTTCCGACGCCAGTATCGACACCGTCGTCAGTTGTATGACCTTCCATGAGGTCCGTGACGCCCCCGACCGCGCAGACGCCGTGGCACAGGCCCTGCGCGTCCTGCGGCCCGGCGGGCGGTTCGTCTTCGTCGACGTGTTCACCGACTCCGCGTACTACTCCTCGCCGGAACACGTGCGCGAGGTGGTGGCCCGCGCCGGGTGCTCGATCACACAGGAGAGCTCCCTGCGTGAACTCCTCCCGTTGCCCTACCCGCTGCGCCACTCCAAGGTCCTGGGACACGCCACGGTCCTGGCCGGTCGCTGCCCGTAAGAGGACGCAGCCCCTGCCCTGTTCCCCTGGAACCGTCCACGGTCCTAGCGCGCCGGCCCGGAGGCGTTCGCCGGCTGCGCAGGTCGGCGTGGCAGATACTCACGCCTCTGCCAGCGCCTCCAGGCAGGGCCTGATGGCGTCCATGATTTCTTCCGGTGCGGAAGCGGTCAGCACATCGAGTTCGAGGACATGGCGGCCGAGAATGATGCCGAGCATGGTGATGACGGCCAGCGTCGCGCGCAGTTCCCGGTCGTCCCCTGTCATCTCGCTGGTCAGCCGTGTTGCCTGTTCGGCCAGATTGCGCCGTACTTTCTCGGTCGCTTCCGGGTAGGTGAGCATCGACCGCAGCAGCACCAGCGTGTTCTCGGGGATGTCGCCGAGTTTCATGCCGTACTGCTCGAAGAGGGCGGCAGTCAGATGCTCGGCGGGGGAAAGGTCCGCTTCAGCGTCCGCAAGGGGGGCCTGAGCGGGATCATCGGCGAGCGAGCGGCGGAACAGCTCCTTTTTCGATCCGAAATGCTGCATGACCAAGCCCGGGTCCACGCCGGCCGCAGCCGCGACGGCGCGGATGGTGGTGCGGTCGTAACCCTTGCTCTGGAACAGGGTTCGTGCCGCCGTCAGGATTCGCGTCTGCGAGTGGCGACGACGCTCGGTGCGGGTCATCGGGCGGGACACACCGTCACTGTACAAGCAGGAACCCTTCGCTCTACAGGCGTTGACCGAACTCCCCGATCGCACCTAGTCTTCACTCATCAACTGTTGAGTGAATCGTGTGCCATTAATGGGGGATTCCGTGACCTCGTCGGAACAGGCCGCAGCGGAGCGAGCTACGGGACGGACGTCCCTCGGCCCGTTGATCATCGGCGCCATGCTGGCGATGATGCTGCCCCAGCTCGACGGCAGCATCCTCAGTACTGCGTCGCCACAGGTGGTCGGCGACCTCGGTGGGCTCGGCGACCTCTCCTGGGTCTTCACCGCGTACATGATCACCCTGACAGCCTCGGCACCGCTCTGCGGCAAGCTGGGGGACCTCTACGACCGTAAAGTCGTCTTCATCAGCTCGATCCTGGTCTTCCTCGCGGGATCCGTGGGCGCCGGGCTGTCCCAGACCCTCGGGGAACTGATCGGGTTCCGTGCGGTGCAGGGCTTGGGGGCGGGCGGAATCGTCGTCAACGTCATCGCAGTTATTGCTGAGGTCGTCCCGCAACGCGAGCGCGGCACATACCAGAGCTACCTCGCGGTCCTCGGCATTGTCGCTGTGACAGCCGGCCCCTTGCTCGGGGGAGTGCTTACCGATCACCTGTCCTGGCGCTGGGTCTTTTTCATCAATGTGCCGATCGGTGTGGTCTGTGTGGTACTGGTCGCACGGAACCTGCACCTGCCGCCCGGGCGGATCGAACACAGCATCGATTACGGAGGCGCACTGGCACTCACTGCCGCCTCGGTCGCCGTGGTACTGGTCACCAGTTGGGGCGGCCAGCGGTACGTGTGGACCTCGCTGGTGATCATGTTCCTTGCTGCGGTGACAGTGGTCTCGGTGTTCGCCGTACTGCTGATCGAGCGTCGGGCGCGCGAACCCGTCCTTCCCCTGGAGCTGTTCAGGATCGGCAACTTCACAGCAGGCCAGGTGATCGCCTTTCTGGTCGGCTTCGGCATGTACAGTGCGACCGCTTTCCTGCCTCTGTACCAGCAGACTGTTCGCCACGCCTCCGCGACGAACAGCGGCCTGCTGCTCCTGCCCTTCCTGCTCGGCTCGATGGCGACGACGCTGCTCGGCGGCAAACTCACCGAACGCACGAACAACTACCGGGCACTCCTGCTCACCGGTGCCTGCCTCTTCGCTGTGGGGGCGTACCTGTTGTCCCGGCTCGGCGTGCACACCGGCGACGTCGAGGCAGTCACCGCGATGCTCGTGTACGGGCTGGGACTGGGCCTGCTCTACCAGGTCGTCACAGTCACCGTGCAGAACAGCATCGAACAGCGCCACCTCGGGGTCGCCAGCGGCAGCATCATCTTCTTCCGGATGATCGGGGGCTCGTTCGGTGTCGCACTCTTCGGCTCCGTCTTCGCACAGCAGCTGGCCTGCACCCTCACCGCACGACTCGGCACGCACCGGGCCCACCTGCTCACCCACGGCGGCGACCAGATCGCCCCCGACACACTCGCATCACTGGCAGCGCCGATCCGTGCGGCATACACCCAAGGGGTCGCCGATGGCACCGGGCGCATGTTCCTGTGGACCGTTCCGTTCGCGCTCGCGGGAGTGATCGCTGCCGCTTGCGTCCAACGGGTCTCCCTCGACGACCCACCGGGCTCGGGCCGGTGAGAGCGACTGTCAGTAGGGGATCTCGATAGGGGAGCGGTGGTCGGGTGGTGGATGGCAAGGCAACAGGATCCAGGTGCCCTGGCCGGACACGTGAGATGACGACAACGCTGCCTGCCGCGAGCCGAGAGCCCCTCTTGCCGGTCGCCCTGAGGTCAGGGACGTTCGCCCCCGACCCAGCGGTAGCGGCGGCGGGGGCTGCGCACGGTTCCTGTGGCGACGACGGCGCCGGTTGCGGTCAACAGGCGCAGGCGCTTGAGGACAGTGGTCCGCGCCAGGCCGGTGATTTCGATGAGTTCACTGGTAGTGGCCTGCCCCCTGTTCCTGAGCGCCTCGTCGACATCGGGTTTCGTGTTGTCACGGCGTTGCCCGGTCGACCTGGCCGAGATTTTCGGATCGAGCACGTACTGCGCGTAGCGTCGTCCGCCCTCCTTGACGGCCAGCTCCTGGTCGACGAGGTCTCTCAACACTTGACCTGCGGTGATGCGATCCACGCCCCACTGACGCA
>JAUPKO010000181.1 GCA_030837395.1 Actinomycetota bacterium
CAACAGGAATGAATTGGCAGCGACCGGCCAAACCCGACTGTGGTGGGACAACACCCCTGTCGATCTGTTCTTCGACACCCACAACTTCCACCGGATCGTGGCGAGTCGGGTGCGTCAGGTTCCCTTCACCGATCGCACCATCCCCGTGCTCGACTGCACCTGCCTGGCAGTGTTCAAGGCCATGTTCGATCGCACCAAGGATTGGGCCGATCTGGAGGCCATGACCAGCGCGGGCCAACTGGATGTCGTGGCCGTAGGCGCCCTGTTGCAGGACATTCTGGGGGACGATCCGCGGCTGGCCAAGCTCGCGTCGCTCGACTAGCACGCCGCCGGGGGCAGTTGTGTCTGCACCCGCCCGCCCCGACCGACACCGCTGACCACGGCCCTGGCCAGCCAGGGGGGCCTCAACGAGTACGACTGGCGCATCAGCGACGAGGAGTCCCAGGCCGTCGACCCCGACCTGGGCGAGCGCTCGCGGGGCATCCGGGCGCTGGCTTCGTTTCGTCGGGCACGGCCTCCGTGACGGGGGTCCTGCATCACCTCGATGACCCGCAGCGTGCTTGCGCACGCTGGTGCGACGCCTGCACCCGGCGGCTGGCCGCCAACACCGGAGGGAATCCGGGCCGCACGAGTTCATCTTCGTCCTCCCGCACCCGGTCAACGATCCGACCAGATTGACCGAAGACGCCCTCGGCAGCAAGCGGAGGGTTCTGGAAGATGTTCACCGGTCAGGTTCGACCACGGGTGCGACTCCTCGTGTCCGAGCGCCGGAATCAATCGTGGCACCGGCTAAGACGACTCCCCGGCCACGTGCAACTCCCGACCGTCGGCCACCTCGGCCGGATGGCGCCGAGCGTGCTCCAACTCGACATCGTTGAGCACGAAGGTCCGCTCAGTTCGCGCCCGCCCCACAAACGACACCGCCCAGTGCCCCAGCGTGGTCACGCGTTGATGAAAGCCGACCAGGAACGTGATGTGAATCCCCAACCACAGCACCCAGGCCGGGAACCCGCGCACCTGCAGCGGCCCGATATTCGCCACTGCCCGGAAGCGCGAAATCGTCGCCATCGACCCCTTGTCGAAGTAGTGGAAACTCTCGCCCCGATCGATGGGCTTACCCGCGACCATCTTCTTGATTCGTTTCGCAGCGAATTCTCCGCCCTGCATGGCCACCTGTGCGACCCCCGGATAGTCGTTGAGCGTCACCATGTCGCCGACGACGAACACTTCAGGGTGGCCCGGCAGGGTGAGGTCGGGATTCGTCGGGATGCGACCGGCTCGGTCGGTCGTGATGCCCACCTGTGCGGCCAAGTCGGCGCCCAGCGGCGACGCGGAGACACCGGCAGCCCACACCTTGCAGCGCGACCCGATGCGCTCGCGCGTACCGTCCCGATAGGTCACGGTCACGCCTGCGGCGTCGACCTCGTAGACCATGGCCCCGAGTTTGACCTCGATGCCCATCCTCTCCAGCGACGCCTGGGTGTGTTTGCCCTGGTTCGGCCCGAATGGGGCCAGTACCTGGTCGCCACCGTCGACAAGTACGACCCGGGCATCGGACGAGTCGATCCGGCGGAAGTTCCGTTGGAGGGAGCGCTGCGCCAACTCCCGTATCTGCCCGGCCATCTCCACTCCGGTCGGACCGGCGCCCACCACCACGAACGTCATCCACTCGCTGACGTCCTGATCCTCCGCGAGCAGCTCGGCGGCCTCGAAGGCCCCGAAGATCCGCGCTCGCAGTTCCTTGGCGTCATCCAGTGTTTTCAGGCCGGGTGCATACAGTTCGTATTCGTCGTGCCCGAAATACGACGACCCGGCCCCCGCCGCCACGATCACGTAGTCATACCCAGTGATGGTCTCCACCGCACCCAGCCGCGAGACCACCTGCTTGGCCGCCAGGTCGATGTGGGTGACGGTACCCAGCAGCACCTCAATGTTCCGGAAGCGCTGCAGAATGTCACGAGTCGGAGGAGCGATCAGTCCCTCGGACAGAATCCCCGTCGCCACCTGGTACAGCAGCGGCTGGAACAGGTGGTTGGGGGTTTCGGCCACGATCGTGATGTCCACGTCGGAACGTCGCAGATGCTTGGCGGCGAACAGCCCGCCGAAGCCCGAACCGACGATGACCACGCGCGGGCGACCACCGCCGTTCGACTCGCCGGAGCCGCGAGGTGCGGTCGAGGTGGTCTGTTGATCGGTCGCGGTAGACATGCGCGCCATTGTGTCAGGCGTGTGCCGAAGCGGGCACCCGCTGACTTGGGGTTCATGTGCCGATGGTGATCGGCGTCATCGCGTCTGTTGCTCCGCCGCCAGCTGCGACTTCAGCGCCATGATCCGCTGATACGACTCGTCGATGCGTGCCTCGGTGATGCGACCGCTGCGCACCAGGTCGACCACGTGGTTGATGGTGTTGGGCGTGACTTCCGGGTCGTACGCGAGGTTGTTCGACACCAGGATGATGTCCACGCCGGCGAGGATGCTGCGCTCCACGATGGTCGGATAGTCGAAGAACTGCGTCAGCCCCTCCATCTGCAAGTCGTCCGTGACGATCATACCGGTGAAGCCGAGATCAGTGCGCAGAATGTCGGTGATGAAGGCCGGCGACAAGGTGGCGGGCAGATCGGGATCGATGGTGCGGTTGAACACGTGCGCCGTCATGATCATCCGGGCGTACCCATGCTGGATCAGGCTGCGGTAGGGCGCAAGTTCCGCCGGTGTCCAGGTCTCGGTGACATCGACGAAGCCGAGGTGGGAGTCCGCGGTGGCGCTGCCGTGACCGGGGAAGTGTTTGAAGCACGTCGCCACCCCGTAGGCGTCGGCGCTCTGCACAAAGATGCGCGCCTGCTCGGTGACCACCGCCGGATCGGCCGAGAAGCTGCGCTCCAACGCACCGATCGCGGGGCTCTCGGGATTCACGTTGAGGTCGACCACCGGGGCGAAGTTCATGTTCAGCCCATTCTCAGCAAGCGTCGCGGCGATGCTGTCGGCCCAAAGTTTCGTCTCTGCCGGATCGTTGAGTGTGCCCAAGTACTGCGCCGACACGGTCGCCGGGAAGCCGTTCTTCTCCTTTAGCCGGACGACCTTGCCGCCCTCCTGATCGACGGCGATGAACAACGGCGTCTGGGAGAGTTCCTGCAGCGACGTCGTAAGGGCCCGCAGTTGCCCCGGCGAGGTGATGTTGCGACCGTCCGTCTTGAGGGCAGCATCGCGATCGAACACGATGGTGCCACCGATGTGGTACTGCTCGATGTCGCGGTAGATGTAGTTGTTCGGCTCCAGCGTGAGCCCGCGGAAGCCCACCATGAGCATCTGTGCGATCTTGCGCTCCAGCGTGACGTCGGCCGCTGCCGAGGACGAGCCGGTCGACGGCGCGGCGCCAGTGGTGCAGGCGCTCAACGCGCCCGGGAACGCCGCTGCGCCAGCGGCCAACAGTGCCCCGCGAAGCAGCGAGCGCCTACTCATCGGCGCGGATTGCCAGGACCGTTGCCGACCCATGCTTGTCGTCATCGCACCCACCTCCAAGGGGAGATTCTTCGACGCTAGCAGCCCCCATCGCAGCCGTCGAAGGCCCAACGTCGATCAGCACCTACGAGGTTCACCGTCCTTGGACCCATTGCCGCCCGTGCCTACCCGAGACGGGCAACAATGGGCGGTGAACCTCCAACGACATCAAGGAGCAACCATGAAGGTCCAAGGCAAGACATGGGTGGTGACCGGCGGCGGCAGCGGCATCGGTCGGGAGTTGGTGCTGCTCCTGCTGCGCAAGGGTGCCCGGGTGGCGGCCGTCGATGTGCGCGCGGACAACCTGGAGCAGATGGCCGACCTCGCCGGGGCGCCGGATCGGCTGTCGCTGCATGAACTGGACATCACCGACAGGGCTGCAACGCAGGCGTTGGTGGCCGACGTCGTCGCGGCCCACGGCGCGGTCGACGGGCTGATCAACAACGCGGGCATCATTCAGCCCTTCGTGTCGGTCAACGACCTCGACTACGACGTCATCGACCGGGTGCTCGACGTCAACCTCATGGGCACCCTCTACATGGTCAAGTCGTTCCTGCCGACCCTGCTCGACCGGCCGCAGGCGCACATCGCCAACGTGTCGAGCATGGGCGGCTTCTTCCCCTTCCCCGGCCAGACCATCTACGGCGCCAGCAAGGCCGCGGTGAAACTCCTCACTGAGGGACTGTATGCGGAGTTGCTCGACACCAAGGTGCACGTCTCGGTGATCATGCCGGGCGCGGTGGCCACCGGGATCACCGAGAACTCAGGCGTCACCATGACCACAGATCCGGCCTCCAGCCGAATCCCGCAGACCGCACCGGATAAGGCAGCCCGCATCATCATCGACGGCATCGAGGCCAACCGCCTGCACATCTTCGTCGGCAAGGACGCTCGCATCATGGACGTGGCCATCAAACTGGCACCGAAACAGGCCACCAAACTCGTTCAACGCCAGATGAAGGGTCTCCTGGCGCAGCCAGGACTAGACTCCCCGGCATGACCACACCCGTGGGTACCCGACTCCTAATCGGGGCCTTCGCCACCAGCGGCGTGCTGCACATGGTGAAGCCAGACCTGTTCGAGCCGATGATTCCGCCGCAACTTGGGCCAGCCCGCCCGTGGGTGTACGGCAGTGGCGTGGTCGAGTTGGTCTGCGCGGGCGGCCTCGCCACCAGCCAACCCTGGGCCCCCGTCGTCACCACCGCCACCCTGGCCGCGGTGTGGGTCGGCAACATCCAGATGGCAGTGAACCTGCAACGAAGCCGCCGACCTCCGTGGCAGAAGGCTGCCGCCTGGGCTCGGATCCCGCTGCAGGTACCCATGATGGCCGCAGCGTGGCGCAGTCCACGCCGTAGGTGACGCCGATTCGGCAGGGCCGCACAACGGGTCGCGCGGTCGCACTATGGTGCGGGCATGGCTGACCCCATCGTTGTCACGCGCAGCATCGCCATCAATGCCCCTGTGGCCCGCATCACTGAGTTCATCATCGACTTCCACAACTGGGTCGACTGGTCGCCCTGGGAGGGATTGGACCCCGATCTCCAGCGGACCTACTCCGGACCGGACTCCGGGGTCGGCGCCTCCTACGCGTGGTCGGGCAATCGCAAGGCCGGCGCCGGGAACATGACGATCGAGGCCGTGCAACCCACGGCCATCGACGTCGCCCTCAACTTCACCAAGCCGTTCAAGTCCCGAAGCCAGACCCGATTCGACCTCGAGCCCACAGCCGAGGGCACCACAGTCACCTGGCAGGTCCGCACCCCGAGTTCGCTGATGCTCAAGGTCATGTCGATCTTCATGAGCCTGGAGAAGACCATCGGGCCAGACCTTGAGAAGGGCCTCGCCCAGCTCAAGACGGTCGCCGAGCGGCCCGCCTGACGCCGCCGGGGTGGAATACCACTAGCCGCCCGGTGGTTGGCACGGCCATGACTACCTGGGGCTTCATCGGAAGCGGAAACATCGGCAGCACCGTCGCACAACTGGCTGTGGACGCGGGCCACGACGTGGTGATGAGCAACAGCCGCGGCCCGGCCACGCTCGCCGGACTCGTTGCAGAGCTCGGGCCGCACGCCCGCGCCGGCACGGTCGCCGAGGCCGCCGCTGCCGGTGACGTCGTGGTGGTGACGATCCCGTTGAAGAACTATCGGGACGTGCCCGCCGACGCACTGCGCGGGTCAATCGTGATCGACACCATGAACTACTACCCGGACCGTGACGGGCGCGTCGCGGAGTTGGATGACGAGTCCACCACGACCTCGGAACTGCTCCAGGCGCACCTGCCGGAGTCCTCGGTGGTCAAGGCCTTCAACAACATCTTCTTCCTGCACCTGGCCGCCTTGGCGCGGCCGACCGGTGCCCCCGACCGCAGCGCTCTGGCCATCGCTGGCGACGACGACGCCGCCAAGGCCCGCGTGACCGAGCTGCTTGACGAGATCGGCTATGACACCGTCGATCTGGGACCCTTGGCTGAAGGCTGGCGGACCCAGCGCGACACGGCCGCCTATGGCGTGATGTATGCCGCGGACCCGGCCAACTGGGGTGCAGGACCGCGTCCTGCCGACGCCGCCGAGGTGGCCGAGCGAGCAGCCTCGGCCAAGCGCTACTGCGACGCCTGATCGCCGGCGCTGTAACGCAACGGCCATTGCCGGGAACATTAGGGTGTGAGCAGCATCCCGACCGGTCGTGACAGCGAGTGGGTCACCGACCTCTTCACCCGCCACGCGTCGGCCGTGCTGGCCTACGCCCGGCGTCGGCTGGAATCACCCGAGGACGCCGAGGACGTGGTGACAGAGGTATTCACCACCGCCTGGCGGCGCCGGACCGAGTTGCCTGACGACGCACTCCCCTGGCTGTACGCCACGGCCGCCCACGCGGTGGCCCACACCGCTAGATCGAGGGCGCGACGAACAAGGTTGGGCACCCGGTTGGCGACCGTGCGACCGCTGCACGCTGCGGACGATCCCGGGCAGGACGTGGCAGCCGCCATGGATGCTCGTGCGGCCGTCGGCGGCGCGCTCGAGGCCCTCGGGGATCCCGACGCCGAAATCCTGCGGTTGTGGGCGTGGGAGCAACTCGAACCTGCCGAGATCGCTGCAGTGCTGGGCTGCTCACCGGGCGCCGCCCGCACTCGTCTGCACCGGGCGCGCGCTCGCCTTCGCGACACCCTCGTCAATCGGGGTGTTACCGGCCCGGGCATCACCGCGACGACCCATCCAGCGACCGGTTCGGAGGACCCACGATGACCAGTCACACCACCCCGGACCGCGCGGACGACGACTTGCGCGCCCTGCTCGCCACTGCCGACCCAACTGCCGGCTCACCGGCGACGGTGCCGACCGGACTGTTCGACCGCGTCGCGGCCGAGATCGCCGACGGCCACG
>JAUPKO010000182.1 GCA_030837395.1 Actinomycetota bacterium
CGCCTGCGGCCCCGCCCGGCGGTACAGGATGACCTCATCGACGTCGCTTCCAACGACTACCTCTCGCTGGCACGCGATCCGCGTCTGCTGTCGGCCGCCGTCGACGCCACTCGCACCTGGGGCACTGGTTCGACGGCATCGCGCCTGGTCACCGGCGCCCTGGCCCTGCACACCGACCTCGAACGTGCGCTGGCCGAGCTCACAGGTGCCGCGGACGCCCTGCTGTTCAGTTCCGGCTATCTGGCCAACCTGGGCATGCTCACAGCCTTGACCGACGCCGACACCCTGATCGTCTCGGATGAGCAGAATCACGCGTCGCTGATCGACGGCTGCCGGCTCAGCCGCGCCACCGTGGCGGTGTTCCGGCACGGTGACGTTGCGATGGCGTCACGACTGCTGGGCCAGCGGTCACACACCCGCGCGGTACTGGTCACAGATGCCGTGTTCTCAGTCGATGGGCAGACTGCCCCACTGGCCGCGCTGCACCAGGTGAGCCGCGCGCACGGGGCCGCCCTGGTGGTCGATGAGGCTCACGCCATCGGAGTGCTGGGCCCACGTGGTGCTGGCGCGGCGGCCGCGGCTGGTATCGCCGGCGAGCCCGACGTCGTGCTGAGCCTGACCCTCAGCAAGGCCCTCGGCGCCCAGGGTGGGGCCGTGGTGGGGCCACCGCCGGTGATCGACGCGCTGGTCAACACCGCACGGACGATGATCTTCGACACCGGGTTGGCCCCCGCGCCCGCGGCCGCGGCTCTGGCAGCGGTGGGGATCCTGCGCGCCGAACCCGAACTGCCCGCCCGGGTACGCCGGATCGCGCTCGACTTGCGCGAAGCCGCCCTGGTGGCCGGCTGGCACGCCGCCGCAACCGACGGTGCGGTGGTCTCGGTGCTCGTGGGTGATCCGGCCGCTGCAATGGCGGCTCAGCAGGTGTGCCGCACCCACGGCGTCATCGTCGGGTGCTTCCGGCCACCGTCGGTCCCGCCGGGTGGTTCGTGCCTACGGCTCACCGCGCGCGCGGGCCTGACGAGCAACGAGATCGAGGCCGTTGGCCGAGCGTTGGCTGCGGCACGGGCACACACTGACGACGGCCGGGGGCCAACGTGACCGAATACCTGATTGTCACCGGCACCGGCACCGGGGTGGGCAAGACCATCGTCACCGCCGCCCTGGCCACGGTCGCTGCGCGAGTCGGCCGCAAGGTCGCCGTGGTCAAGCCCGTGCAAACCGGCCTGCTGCCGGGTGAACCCGGTGACATCGACGAGGTCGCCCGGCTCAGCGGTGTGACCGAATGCCACGAGTTGGTGCGCTACCCGGATCCGCTCGCCCCGGAGGCAGCGGCTCGCGTCGCAGGACTGCCGTCGGCGGACATCACGGGCATCGTGGGCTGGATCAGGTCGAGTCTGGCCGATCGCGACCTCGTGCTGGTGGAGGGTGCCGGCGGCCTGCTCGTGCGATTCGACGCACAGGGGCGCACCATCGCGGACGTCGCTGCCCGGTTGCGCGCCCGCGTCGTGGTGGTGGCCGACCCAGCGCTGGGCACGCTCAACCACACGGCGTTGACGCTCGAGGCCCTCGCGCCCCGGCGACTTCGGCTGGCCGGGGTGGTGTTGGGCTCCTGGCCGGCTGAGCCCGACCTCGCCTGCCGGACCAACCTGACCGATCTGCCGCGAGTCATCCGGGGTCCACTGGCCGGGGCGATCCCGGCCGGCGCCGCCGCGCTCGACCAGGCCGAGTTCGCCGTTGTCGCCGAGGCCGGGTTGGCCCCGTCTCTCGGCGGTCGGTTCAATGGGATCATTGATCCATCCGCACTGTGACCATCACCCGCCAACCTGCCGAGGGACCCGCATGACCCAGACGATCGACGCCACCGCCCAGCACTCCCCCGCCGACGACGACCTGTTGGCCCGTGCTCGTCAGCAGGTCCTGGAGGAGGGCGTGGGGCTGTCGGAGGCAGACCTACTGCAGGTCCTGCACCTGCCCGACGATCGCCTGCCGGAGGTGCTCGCCCTCGCCCACGACGTGCGTATGCGCTGGTGCGGACCGGAGGTCGAGGTGGAGGGCATCGTCTCGGTCAAGACCGGCGGCTGCCCCGAGGATTGTCACTTCTGCTCGCAATCCGGACTGTTCGAATCCCCCGTGCGCGCGGCGTGGCTGGACATCCCGGGCCTGGTGGAGGCCGCGGTGGCGACTGCGGCGACCGGTGCCACGGAGTTCTGCATCGTCGCGGCGGTGCGCGGCCCCGACGACCGCCTCATGGCGCAGATGCGTGAAGGTGTTGCAGCAATCCGCGAAGCCGTCGACATCAACGTCGCCGCCAGCCTGGGAATCCTCACCCAGGAACAGGTCGACGACTTGGTCGAGATGGGCATCCACCGCTACAACCACAACCTCGAGACCGCGCGCAGCTACTTCCCCAACGTCGTCACGACGCACACCTGGGACGAGCGCATGGACACCCTCGAGGCGGTGCGCGCCTCCGGCATGGAGGTGTGTTGCGGAGGCATCGTCGGCATGGGCGAAACGATCGAGCAGCGTGCGGAGTTCGCCTCCCAACTCGCGTCGCTGCAACCACATGAGGTGCCGCTGAACTTCCTCAATCCCCGGCCAGGCACGCCGTTCGGCGATCAGCCGGTGATGCCCGCCAACGACGCCCTGCGCACCATCGCGGCGTTCCGGCTGGCGCTGCCGCGGACGATCCTGCGCTTCGCCGGTGGTCGCGAGATCACCTTGGGCGAACTCGGCACCCGCGAGGGCTTGCTCGGCGGCATCAACGCCGTGATCGTGGGCAACTACCTCACCACCCTGGGCCGGTCGGCGCAGGACGACGTCGAGTTGCTGGCCGAGTTGAAGATGCCCATGAAGGCTCTGAACGACACACTGTAGAGACGGGGCGCATACCCCACGGGGTATTATTGGCACTTCTCCACGAGAGGAAGCCGCCATGACACCCCCGGATCCCCACCGGCACCCTGCGTGGTTCGGGGCGGTGATGGGGACGGGTGCGCTGGCCCTCACGTTCGCCGCCGAGGGTTCAGCGTGGCAATGGTCGTGGCTAACGACGCTGTCCGCTGTCTTTCTGGTGCTCGCCACAGTGCTGGCCATCGTCCTGCTGCCCAGATATCTGCGCCGTGCCGGGGATCGGCCGGCGCTGGTCAAGGAACTGTCCGATCCGGGCCACGGGCCTATGCTCGCAACTGTTCCGGCGGGCGTGCTGGTGCTGGCCGTGGGCTGGGGACGAATCGGCCCGGAACTGCTGCCCACGGGGGTGGCTCTGTGGATCGATGCGATCCTGCTGATCGTGGGGGCGGTGTTGGCGGTGGTGTTCGGCCTAGCCTGGTCGGCCTCGACTCTGCGACAGACCCCGGGCCTGGAGGGAGTCAACGGCGGCTGGCTGATCCCCCCGGTGATGAACCTGATCGTGCCCCTGGCACTCACCCCGTTGATTGCCGCGAACCCCAAGATCGCGCCGCTGTTGACGATGGTTGGCTTCGCCTTCCTGGGCGTCGGCACTGTGTTGTTCCTAGCCCTGCTGCCGCTGCTGATCGCCCGCCTGGCCCTCCGCGAACCGCTCCCGGCCGCGATGGCCCCATCGTTGTGGATTCCGTTGGCGCCGGCGGGCATCGTGGGGCTCTCGACTCTGCGACTGCTGCAGGCAGCCACGGACGCGGACGTGGCGGGCTTCAACGGCGCCACCGCAGGGGTGGTGATCGCCGCCATGGGCATCGGGTTCGGCTTGTGGTGGGCGGGTTTCGCGGCCGTTGAATTGCGCCGAATCCGACAGGCCGGGGGGCCACCGCTGCACCCCGGCTGGTGGGGGTTCGTCTTCCCCGTCGCAGCCATGGCCCTGTCGCTGGCCGGCTTGGGCGCTGCCACGCAGATTTGGCTGGTCCGACTGACCGGGCTGCTCGCCACCATCGGCCTGGCCGCCCTCTGGCTCTATGTCGCAGCCGCGACGGTGCGGCTGCTTCCACGCAGGCGCTCGGCCTGACGTCACCTGCCCGGCATCGCTGGCTGCGGGTCAGGGGGGCAGCAGCCCCCGCCGCCGGGCCGCTGCGATCGCCTCGTCCCGAGTGCTCACGTCCAGCTTTCGGAACAGTCGCTGCATCCGAGTCTTGACCGTGTTGACGGAGATGCCCAGACCCTCGGCGATGTCGGCCCGCGTCTGGCGTCCCGGCAGCCACCGCAGCAACTCGAGCTCGCCGGCGCTCAGCGCCAGCGGCGCCCCCACCGGGACAACCTCGCCCATCTGGTTTGTCCGGGTGCCATCAGCGGCTGCAATGAGTTGCGACAGCGCCACATCAGGGTCCCGGTTGGCGAGTTTGCGAGCCAACTCGACCAGCCGCGGGTGGTCGAGCAGGATCATCGCCATACCGTGTTGGTGGGCCAGGCGGGCGCCTTGCACCAGGTGCGAACCGCTGAGCCCTGCGTCGGTGGTCACGTAGCACTCGGCCAGCTGCAGCCGCCGGTGAGCCTCAACCGCAGGGCTGGTGGCGCGCAGGTTGGTCATGACACGTGCCACCCGTGCCGGCTGATGCGGGCCCAGGACCCTGGCGGCCAGCATCGTGCGGGATTCGGACACCGGCAGGGCCCGCACGACGCGTTCGGCCCGCATGTGATCACCCGCGCGGATCAGTGCATCCGCCTCAGCCCATAGCAGGACTGTCGCCATGGCGCTGTGCGGACAGGCGGACCACAGGTCGTCCCGGGCCTGCCGGATCGTTTCCAGGGCTGCGGGTACCTGGCCCATCAGTGCCAGTGCGCGCGTCTGCGCCAGCCGCGCGAAAGTGAGGTCACCCACGGCGGCGTTGCCCTGCGCAGCGGCAACCGCTGCGTCGGCGATCGCCCTCCCGGCAGCCAGGTCACCGGACTCGGTCCTGGTCAGAGCTTGCGCCACCACGAAGGTGTACTGGCGCAGATCGAGGGCATCGCGCCCCCGCTCCGAGAGCCACGTCAACCCC
>JAUPKO010000183.1 GCA_030837395.1 Actinomycetota bacterium
CTCGGCTGAGCGGGTGACGGTCCTCCTGCTTGGTGCAGCACTTGTCGCTAGGGAACAAACAACACCGGGGTAACCGTGGGTGCTAGAAGACCACATGATCGGACCTTGGCTGCTGATGGAGATAGCCCGATGTTTCGCGGTGAACGATGGAGTCGAGCCGCAGCCGATTCACCGCACCCATGATTTGACGGTCCCCGACATCGAGGTCCACTCATCGCGGAGTCGACGCAGCCCCTGGCGAAAGGACGGCCACCGACGACGGCACGACTCTTCAGCTGACCCCGCGGCAACCACGACAGCAGCAACTCGCCACATCACCAACCAAGAGGCCCCGGCAAGGTCGTCAATCGCGTCGAGGCCAAGGATGTCGCTGCCGCGAGCGGCCAGCGCCGTTCACAAGGGAACTCGACAACGTGCGGGCTACCCGAGGGCATTGGGACATGCTCGACGGCGGATCCAAGCCGCGGGATGTCGTCGACCCCACTCCACCCGCACGGCTCCAACCAGCGCACACAGCATGCCGCTACATCGTGGATGCGACACCCACCGAACAACAGGGTCCGAGGAGGTCCAGATGCACCGCTGACGACCAGCCAAACGAGCGTGATAGTGGCACGACTATGGCACGGAAATTGCACGCGCCTAATTGGGTCTTTCCGAAACCTGCTTTGACCTGCACAAACTCTGGTGGGCGATACTGGGATTGAATATCTGACGCTTTGACCATGAAACCGGGCGTGACCTGCCTATTTGCGCAGGTGAGGCTAGGTCACTTGTGGACACTCCTACCCACGGGATACCATGAACTTTGCACGCTCGTGCAAAGTTGGTTCAGGTCCGGTGAGGGCGAAGGGGTGCAAGATGACGCTCAAGAATCGTGCAAAGTCAGGGGGTCGGCCGCGGGCCGCGGGCCGGCGAGAGGACAACTCGGGATGGGTGCGGCAACTGCCCTCACGCCGGTGGCAGGCGAAATATCCCGGGCCCGATGGCAAGGCGCGGCCGGCACCTCAGACCTTCGACACCCGCCAGGATGCTGAGGCGTGGCTGAAGGTGCAGGCGCGGCAGGTGTCTGCGGGCACGTGGGCGGCTGGCGATGACGTGCATGGCACGTTCGGCCAGTACGCGGAGACGTGGCTCATCGAGCGGCCGCTGAAGCCGACCACTAGGGCGGACTACCGGCGCATCATTGACGCGGCGATCCTGCCCACGTTCGCCGGTGTGCCCCTTGAGGCCATCACGGTGGCCTCAGTCAAGGCGTGGCACGGGGCGTTGCCCGCGGACAAGCCGACCGCGAGGGCGCACGCCTACGGGCTGCTGCGCACCATTCTGCAGACCGCCTATCAGGACGACATCATCACGGCGAACCCGTGCCGGATCCGCGGCGCCGGAACGGTCACCCGGGCCACCCGCACCGATGTGCCCACCGCGGTGCAGGTGCACCAGCTGGCGGACGAGATGGGCATCACCCGCAACAACGATGGCAGCACGCGGATCCTCGCGGGCGGCAAGTATCGGGTGATGACGCTCGTGGCGGCGTGGTGCGGCCTGCGCTTCGGGGAGGTCACCGAACTACGCCGCAAAGACGTGGTGATCAGCGAGGGCGAGCCGGTGCGGATTCGTGTGCGCCGGGGCGTGGTGCGCGTCGAGGGCGAGTTCCTGGTGCAGACCCCCAAGTCTGGTGCCGGTGTGCGCGACGTGGGGATCCCGCCTCACGTGCGGCCCGATCTTGCGGCCTATCTGGACCAGCTGCCCGCCGGTGCTGAGGCGCTGCTGTTCCCCGGGTCGCGCAAGGGCGAGCACATGGCCCCGTCCTCGCTCTACAAGCCGTTCTATCGGGCGCGGGAGGCGGTCGGCCTGCCTGCGCTGCGCTGGCACGATCTACGCCACTTCAGCGCCACCACCGCGGCCGGCACCGGCGCCACCCTCGCAGAGCTACAGGCCCGGCTAGGGCACTCCACCACGCAAGCCGCAATGCGCTACCAGCACGCGGCCTCAGACTCGGACGACAGGATCACGGCGGCGATGTCCAACGTGGTGCCGTTCCGCCGGGGTGCATGATGACCGCGACCATGCCCGCGAGGATGCCGTCAACGATGTGGACCACCTGCCCGCAGCCGCTCCACGCCGGCGGCGAGGGCCCGTGCACGTCGTGGGCGCACCTATGCGAGGACAAACCGGCCGCGACGTGGTGGGTCGTGGTCGAGCTCGCGGAAACCGTGCACTACGTGGTCAACGTGTGCGACGGCTGCGCCCGGGCGATGGTCGAGGCCGGCAGTGCATGGGCGGGCAACGATGGCGGCCCGGGCGTCGAGCAGGGCTAGCCGTGGGCGTGCTCGGGGGTGCCCGCGAGGACCGGGGCCGCGGCACGTTCGGCCGGGGTGAGGCCGGCGCGGGTGCCGTGGCGTTTCGAGGCGGGTAGTCCGTCCTCGGCGGTCAGGGCGTCCTCGCGGCACAATCCCAGCACCGGGCAGCCGCGGCAGTAGCCGCGGGCCGTGTCGATGTTCGCCGCGCCGGTCGAGTACCAGAGGTCAAGGTCCGTGCCGCGGC
>JAUPKO010000015.1 GCA_030837395.1 Actinomycetota bacterium
CATCGGAAAGACGTAGGTCTTGAAGTCGGCCGGGTCGACCGGTCCGCGCAGCGCGTTGGCCGCGTCCCACAGCCGCGTCTCAAGTTCTTGTTGGGTGATCGTCACCGGGTGCGCGCTTCCTTCGGTCAGTTGAACTCCTTCATCTCGGAGCCCCGTGACAGTCTTTCAGCGGGTCGCAGGCCTACCGGGCAGGCCGGGCCAAAGATCAACACACCGCGTGACGGCTTCCTGCTGACCGCTGCCGTCCAGGATCGTCGATTCCTGAGCTTCAGCGCCACAACGCGTACGCCAGTTTTGGTCCTGCCGCAGCGCTACCCTTCGGCTTACGGGACCCGTCGCGGCGTATTCGCCATCGGCGGATCGTAAACCCGGGAACCGACAGAGCGACCTACTTGCCCTCGAAGACTGACCGCTGGGCTTCCACGAACGTTGGCCGCCGAGCCGTTTTCCGGCAGCCATGACGGGGCCCAGCGACTACCAGCCCCGGCGTTGGCAAGCCCGAACAGTGGCAACTACCCGGGCGCCATCGTCGGTGAGTCGCATCGGGTAACAGCGTTCAGCGCGAACGAACAATTGCGTGCCGAGTTCGCTCTCGATGCGGTTGATTTGGTTTAGCAATGTGACTTGGTCGATGCCGAGACTGTCAGCGGCGTCGGCCAGCGTTCTGTAACGCATTGACGCGGAGAATCTTTCAAGCCGTTCTCGCCCACCGATTCCCGCCAGCGCGGGCCTGATGAGCTCGGGTGCCTCAGCGGCGACGCTCTCGGCGGCGAGACTGGAGCTGTGGCTCCTACCACCTCGCCCGCGCATCGGAATGGAGTGGGTTTTGGCCCAGCGAGCCATGTTGGCGGTAGTCATGCCGGCCTCTTTGGCGATTTCGGGTAGGGCGCGACGTTTGGTGACGTACTGGTTGTAGAGCCAGGCCCGGTCGATCGCCGTGCGTGCTGGACGGCCCGACTCGCGCAGCGGTAGGCCGTAGTCGCGGGCAAGGCTGGCGATCGTCTGGCGACTGACGTCGACCGTGGCCGCAATATCCCTGAGCGACATCCGTTCACGCTCATAAAGATCGGCCAACCGTTCCCTCGGAAGCGCTGCCTTGGCGTTCGCGTAAGCGCGGTTGTAGGGAGTCGGCAGTGGCGCTCCCGGCTCCGGATCTGCTCGGGGCGCCGGGTGGATCTCAAGGAGGTAGCGCAGGGTGTCGAGGCTGGTGTGGAACCGGGCGGCTGCCGTTCCGAAGGTGATGCCGGCGCCCGCCATGACGCGGTGCAGTTCGGCGACGTCTACCGCGGCGGGGTCGGTTCCGGGGAGGTCGAGGCCGTCGAGCACCCCCGCCGGTGGTTGCCATGTCACGGGTTCGTCGTCGATGCCCTGGTCGGCGAGGAAGGCCTGGGCGTGTTCGTTGAGCGCGTGGGCGAGTTCGGGTGTGAGGTGGCGGGGGAAGTCTGCGGTCTTTGTCCGGAAAGCGCTGTCGTCCAGGGCCCATGGCGAGGCGCTGGCAGGCTGCCCACTGAGGCGCTCGAACAGAAAGCACCGCGCGATCCGTGCCCGGGCTGACCGCGGTCCTGGGGTAGCGGTGTCGCGGCAGATCTGTGCCCAGGCCTTGTCCGGCAGCAGCATGGCGTAGTCGGCGCAGCGGCGGCGCTGGTAGTCGATCGGGACGTCGTTGGCGTCGAGGTAGTCGGCCACGCGGATGAGGGCGGTGCGAATGCTGGGCCACTGATTGTGCTTCTCCAGCAGTTGCAGGATGCGGGAGACAGCGTGGCCCTCGACGGGACTGTCGATCAGGCGGACGGCGTCGGCGAGGGTGCGCCTGCTGTTGACCAGCAGAAGAGCAGCGGACAGCGCCGCGCGCAGCTGGGATGGGTGGCAATTCGGGATAGACAGCCGAAGCGACCATTCCGGCCACAGCATGCTCGGAACATGGTGGTGCGTTCCGGACGCCGATGCCGAGTTCGTCTTTGATGGGTAGCCAGGCAGGGCGGAGCCGATGCGGTAGCGCAGCTGGTCGCTGGGCTTAAGCACTGTTCCCAGGGCAGCGAGTTGAACTCCGGTCAACACCGCGGAGGTGTTCTTTGCCCACCCGATGTTGGTGGCGGTGACCTGTAGTCCTCGCTGGCGCGACGTCGTGACCATCCACCGCAGTGCCTCCCCCGCGTCATCAATGTCGTTGCGGTCCAGTGCATTCAACGCAGCTACTACGCCGACTGCGGCCGTGGCCGCCTGTGCCGGTGCGGCCAGGCCCGGCTTTGTGTCGGTCCGCGCAATCCCGGCTCGCGAGTCCTCGTGCCGGCTGGCGTGGTGATAGGCGGCCAGGAGATCGGTGGGGACGACGGCGTTGAGATCCTCGGTCGTTGCGTAGGCCAGTGCCCGGCCAGCGATGGCCCGAATGTCGGCCAGGGCGGTGATCCGCGGCTGCGGCATGGCGCGGTACACACCCAGCGTGATGGTTTCGGTGTTGAGGATCGCGTTGACGATCCGCTGGGCGCGGATGGCGGGGTGGTCGGGGTCAAACACCTCGACGTCGGTGTCGGTCAGGTCGGAATCGCAGCGGGCTGGGCTGCGGCCGGTGGCCTCGGCGGCGGGATGGGCACAGTATCCGGGGTGCGGGATGAGGTCACCGATGTGGGTGCGGCGACGTTGGACGGCGCCGCAGTCCGGGCAGGCGTCGGCAAGCAGGCAGTGGTGTTCGGCACAGGCGAATGTCCAGCCCAGTCGCCACGACAACTGCCACCGTCCACCGGTTTCCTTCAGACAGGTCGGGCAGTAGCGGGACCCGCGGGCGCCTCCCCACGGGAAGGCCCGGCTCAGTGTGCGGGTCTGGCGGTCAATGGTCAGTGCCCTGCCGGCGTAGTGAGCAAGAGTCATCGTGTCCAGGGCTTGGCCGGTGAGCCCGGTGGCCGCGGCGATCGTCGCGGCCTCGGCGGTACTCAGCGTGACGATCCAGCCGGTGGTGGCTGTCCCGTGGTAGGGCTTGAGGCCCACGGCTGTCAGCAAGTCGCCGAACGCGGTGGCGTTGCGGTAGGCCATCGCCTCCAGCCACGAGTCCAGTGCCTCGCCCGAAATGGGTGGCAGGCGAATCGGCAGGGTCCTGACGGGGGTCATCCGGCCCTGCTGAGGCGGGTCGTCAACCTCCCTGATTCGAACGCGTTTTGCAGTTCTTGGCGGCCTTTCTCCGATGCCGCATCGTTCTTGACCAGATCCAGCAACTCCCGGGACAGGTTCTCGGCTCCAGTCCTCACGGCTCGCTGGCAACCCCGGTTGATCAGCGTCATCAATGAGCCGATGTGCCCGGTGCTACGGGCAAAGAGGTAGTCCGACAGGTTATCGGCGAGCATGCCGGGTTGTTTGTCGACCAGCACGATCCGCTTCTCCAACGCCAGCAGCAGTTGGCGCCATTCACGTCGGCCCTCGTCGGTGTTGATGACGAACGGTTGCACATCGAGCTTGGTGGTGCGGCGTCCGGTTTGGGCGATGACCGCATCTTCGTAGGAGTGCCCTTCGGAGAACAGGCCGCGGGCGGCCAATCCCACGCCCACGAAGATCAAGGTGACGGGGAATTCATTGGCGATGTACTTGAAATGGTTGCTGATCTCGACCCCGGCCGTGTTGCGCCACCGTAGGAAATGCAGGTCGTCAACGATCAGCAATTTCGTTTCACAGGCCAGGACACAGTCCAGGGCGCGGTGAGCGAAGTGAGCTGCATTGCCGCGGGAGACCCCGGGGTGAGCGAAGAACGCCAGCATGGCTCGGTTGAACTCGACCATGCCGGTGTTGCCGGTCAATCCGACTCGGCATACCGGCCAGCGCTCGTGTCCGTGGCTAGTGGTCGTTCCCTGCTCCTTGACTTCGCGTTGGTGATATTTCCTGGCGAAGTCCAATACTGCGGTTGTCTTCCCGAGTCCGGGGAAGGCGTCGATCGCGACGGCGCCCTTGGCTTTGTCACCGTCCTGGGCGTTGCTGTCGACGATGTCCCATAGATCCTCGTGGAGATTCGCAAGTTGTGGGGTCTTGATCGGCCCGAGATTGGCGTGCCATTCACGACGTTCTCTGTTGTACTCGTCGCAAGCATTCTCGGTCAGCGCTTCGAGTTCACGGCGGGTCATGCGTTCCGGTTGCAGGCGGGCGGGCGTGTCAACGAACCGCTGCCAACCTTCCTTGCGGGCCAGGGTGAGATTGTCCATCCTGGCTTCGGATACCGGCTCTGCTGTTTGTTTTTTCGTGGTCATCAAGCGTCTTCGAGTGCGTCGGCGTAGAAATCGTCCAGGTCCGCATCGAGGTCCTCGGCGTCATCGTCGTCACCGCACTCAGGATCTGGTTCCTGGAGCGTCTCGACTTCGCCGTCTGAGGTGGGCGGGCTGGCTGTTGCCAATACCCTGGCGACCGAGGGCAGAGTGGTGATCTCGTCGGCTGGCTCAGGCAGATCTATGAGTGCTGCGTCGCGGGAGAGGCGCAGCGCGATGCGGCGTTCGGCCAGGGTGGTTCCCAGCCCGAGATTCCATCGCTCGAGGAGATCGGCGATCGCGAGCCGGTCGTCGGGGTAGGTGTATTTGGCCGCCGCGAGCTTGCGGGCGAACTGCAGGGCATCCTCGCTGAGTGGCATCTGCATCGACGGTGCGTGCTCCCACATCAGCGTGTGCCACTTGCTGGTCTCGGGATCGCGGAAGTAGGTGCGGGTGATGTCGTCGGGATCGTGGTGAATGGGCCAGCGGCCCTTGGCTTTGCCCTTGTACGGGCTGGTCATGTTGCGATAGGGGTTGAGCGCCGGTCCGTTGTAGCGCCGGCCGCCGAAGTCCACTCCATAGTGCTGGATCTTGCGGAAATCGGTCTTGAGGAATTCATAGGCCAGATCGGGATCGCGGGGAACCTCGATGTAGCCGGCGCGGGCGACGCCATGTTCGAACATCTGGGCCGGTGACATCCGTAGCCCCGGCACATGCGGGTCGACCAGGCTGTCGTGCGGTCGGTGGTGATACACCATCGCCACCCACTCCCGGATGATCGCCTCCAGTTCGTCGAGGTAGAAGAAGGTTTCTGATTCCGGGTCCAGCCCGCGGGAATGCACATCGGGACCCTTGTATCCCGGCAGTGCCTGCAGGAGGTCCTCACGGATGGTGCGAAAGAACCGCTCCACCGGCCCCTTGTCGCGGCCGGTCCGCAAGCGAGCAGGCTGGATCGAGATCCCCATCTGTTGACACACGCTGGTGAGATGTTCAGACAGGTAGATCTTGCCGTGGTCGATCACAATCGTCTCGGGCACGATGGCCGGTCCAGCGACTCCGAACGAGGGCCCTTCGATCGCGGTGACGTCGATCAGGACCGAGCGGGGGACGCCATGCTCGGGCCAGACCGCGTACGCAGGCCACTCATCTCCGGCCGGCCGTGGCCGGTAGGCCTGATACAACACTGCCGCGGCGTCCACCGACTTCGTCGACACCGGCGTCAGCCGAATTCCGACGACACAGCGGGTGTACCAATCCATGCCGACCGTCAGCTCTGCCTGCACCCATCGCAGTGTGATCGGGTCGAGGGCGAAGACATCAAGTCGGGTGGTATCCATCAACAGGTACTCACCCGGACGGGTCGGGCGCAGCTTTCCGTAGGCCTGGTCGGGACGAGCAGCGATGTCCCGATTCCTCTTAGTACTCAGGCGAAAAGTCGGGTAACGATTCTCGAGGTCGCCGAGGACGCGAAAGGCTGTTGCCCGCGAGGGCAATTCCACTTCTCCCTCCCCGAATCGGGCGATGACCCGGGCGTTTGTTCGGTCGATGACCATGGTCTGCGAGGGCCTGGATTGGTCGGTGTGCTCAACCATCACTTCAACCGCGGTTTGGGTCCAGCGTGGGTCCACCTTTGCCCCTGCCCCGGCTGAGCGCTTGTCCTTCGTCGACACCAAGCCTGCTTCTCCGTGCTGCTGGAACTGCTGCACCCACCGCTCCACGGTGCGTTGTCCCGCTCCCATTTCCCGGGCTTTGTTCGCGTACCGCTTCGATAGCGGAACATCCGACCGATACTCTGGACGCGGTTCTCCAGGAAGCGCTAATTCCTCACTGCCCGAACGGAATCCGGTCAGGACCTCGCGAACATGTGCGGCCCGATCGCAGACTTGCTCACGTTCGGCGTTGCTGAGCTGCGCAAGAAGAACCCCGGCGGGCTCGGCGGCAACCTCATTGGGCGTCGGGTCGACGTCAGAGATCACCCGGGTGCCCTCGGACCTGAGGAGCTCGTTGAGGCTTGCCCGGATCATGGTCCGCCTCGCGATATCCCTCAACACCAGGTCCATGCCCGCCCGTCCAGGATGGACCTCGACGATCTCTACGACTTGCCCGTCGTGCAGAAGCCGGCTTCCGACGCCGATCTTCACTGCCGCAGCATTCATGGCAACCTCCTCAACAGTGTTCGACGGCTAATCGGTTGACTCAGGTCAGCCCGAAGTTCCTGGCGCCAAAGCAGATGCAGCACAGCGGACTTGACATGAGGTCGAGGTTCGCCAGGAAGGCAGTCAAAGGCATCGCCAAGGGATGCGCCGTCGAGAACATCCGCCCGCACACGCCCCAGAAAATCCGGCGAGAACAGACGCTGACGGCGATAGCCCGCGAGAAACCGAACATTGCCCAACTCGACTGCCGGGGGCTCGGTCGCCACCTCGAAACGCCAACCCCGCTCCTCCACAAGTTCGCGGGTCCATCCAAACGTGAATGCGACCTTCGGATCGGCGAGCCGTCGAGCAGGCTTCACATCCACCACGACCGGACCGGAGTCCCCAATCAAGAGGTAGTCCGGAATGTGCTTGCGCAGCTTCCCCTTGACGTGAGCTCGCAGCAGAAATGGCTGGGCAACGAGATGACGCACACCGGCGTCGAAATCGGCAAAAAGCAGCCGGGACAACTCAAGTCGTGACTCATAGGTGACGTGACCGCCGACGGTACTCGACCAGTACGTCCCCGAGTAGTGCTTCTGGCCTCGATACCACCGAAAGGACCGCCACGGCACGGCGGCCGCGAGTTCGTCGATCCCGGCCGCCGGCCACTCGCGCGTGACTTCGCTCAAATCATCCGACCGCCGATAGGAGACGGTGACCGGTGACGGCTGACGTTCGTGGTAGCCCACGGCGATCACCTCGACCTTGCAATCGGTTCAGACTGCTCTCGGTAAACCGATCGTCACACGGCCTCGCACGCTGTCACTGCATTGAACGGACCGCGTGTCTCATGACTTTGGCGGATCCGCCATCAGTCCGCCATTACTCGTGAGATTCCGCCACGTGCCGTGAGAACCTACAACAACAACCTATTGCCGCGCCATATTCGTGAACCGCGACAGATGCAGTTGATGCGCCACCGTCACCGTCCTCGTCGGGCCGTTGCGGTGCTTGGCCACAATCAGATCGGCCTCTCCCCCGC
>JAUPKO010000184.1 GCA_030837395.1 Actinomycetota bacterium
AGTGCCTCTGTCAATGCTCCGCGAGGCGGGGAAGCGGCCCTTCCCGTGCCCATGGGGCGCTGTCGGTCCGTGGCCTTGCTACGAGGGGCTCGTCGGGGCGAGCGGCTCGGACCTAGACTGACGCAGCACGTGCAGCCGCTCGAGGACGTCCACGACGGCCGCAGGGTCACTGAGTCGCCACTCGGCAGCCGACGGCTCTGGGCCGACCTTCACGCCGACATCCCCCTGCTGCAGGGCTGCGAAGGCGGCCTCGTCGGTGGCATCGTCTCCGGCGAACAGCGTCGCCGTGATCGCCCATCGTGACTGCAGCTGGCGAAGCCCGTCGGCCTTGGTTCCGAGGAAGACGGCCAACTCGATGACCTCCTTGCCCTCAATGACATGGACGCCCGGGAGACTGCCCGGTCCCTTGATGACGGAAGCCTGGATGCGCGCCGCATCGCTTCGGCTGGCTCTACGAAAGTGCACCGCGACGCTGGCCGGCTTGATCTCGAGCTCGGTGCCGGCAACGCCAGCGATGATGAGGCGGCACTGCGCGGCCAGCTGCTCGATGAGCGCGCTGTCGCCGGGGCTCACCGCCAGGATCTTGCCGACCTCGAACTCCGTGCCGTGGCTTCCCACGAGGTGAACGCGCGGAGGCATGCCGGAGAGCAGCGTCAGGTCGATGAGGGACCGACCGGAGACGATGGCCGCCCAGGTGTCCGGAAGCCGGGCAAGGGCATCAAGCACGGCCACGGCGCCATCGACGGGTCGAGCGGCCGACGGCTCGTCCGCCAGGACCGACAGCGTCCCGTCGAAGTCGCAGCACACGAGCAGGCGGTCGGCCGCGGCCAGCGCGGCGATTGCGGTGTCGATGCTCACATCGGCTGGCACGCTCTCGGTCACGGCACGTGACCCTCGAGCGTAGCGAGGAAGGTGCGCACCCATCGGTCCACGTCGTCCTCGAAGACGTTCGTGCGCAATGCCACCATGCGCCGCGACAGCTCCTCTGGTGGTGACGCAGCGACAGCGGCGAGTGTGCGCTTCAACCCCTCGATGTCGTAGGGGTTGACGATGAACGCGTCCGTGAGCTGCTGGGCGGCCCCCGTGAACTCGCTCAGCACGACCGCGCCCGACTCCTGGACTCTCGAGGCCACGTACTCCTTGGCCACGAGGTTCATGCCGTCGCGCAGGGGCGTGACGAGGAGGACGTCCGCGGCTAGGTACATCGCGACGAGCTCCTCGCGGGTGACCGACTGGTGGAGGTAGTGGATGGCCGGATCGCCCACGCGACCCAGGTCCCCGTTGATCCGCCCGACGAGGAGCTCGATGTCGTCCCTGATGTGCTGGTAGTCGTCGACGTTCTCGCGGGAGGGGACGGCCACCTGGAGCATCGTCACGTCGGACGGATCCAACAGCCCCTCGGCAAGGCCTTCGGAGAACGCACGGAGCCGAACGTCGATGCCCTTGGTGTAGTCGAGGCGGTCGACACCGAGGAAGAGCAGGCGGAATCCACCCATCTCGGCCCGGATCTCCTCTGCCCGGGCCTGGATCGCCGTGTTGCGCGCCATCGCGTCGAAGGACGTCGCGTCGATCCCGATGGGGAAGGCGCCGACGCGCACTGATCGATAGCCGTCCTCGTCGGGCACGTTGACCCGGTCTCCACCCGGATCGAGCGCCATCAGGCGACGGGTCGCCGCGAGGAAGTTGAGTGCGCCGTCGTGGGTCTGGAAGCCCACGAGATCGGCACCGAGCAGGCCCTCCAGGATCTGGCGCCGCCACGGAAGCTGGGCGAAGAGCTCGACCGGTGGGAACGGGATGTGGAGGAAGAAGCCGATCCTCAGGTCCGGGCGCGCGTCGCGCAGCATCTTCGGGACCAGCTGCAGCTGGTAGTCGTGCACCCACACCGTCGAACCCACGGGCGCGAGCTCGGCCGCCTTCGCGGCGAACAGGGCATTGACCTCGCGGTAGGCCATGTACTCGGGACGGTGATACGACGGTGTTACGACCGCATCGTGATACAGCGGCCACAGTGCCCCGTTGGAGAAGCCCTCGTAGAACTGCTCGATCTGGCCGTCCGTCAGAGGCACGCCGACAATGCCGAGTCCGTCGATCTCCTCGGGCAGGGGCGGCTCAGACTCGGCACTGGCGCGGCCGCTCCATCCGATCCACGTGGCCGGTCGGCCCGCCAACGCAGGCTCGAGAGCGCTGACCAGACCCCCGGGGGCACGACGCCACGTGGCCCCCGTCGAGTCGTCGGCGTACTCGATGGGGAGTCGATTCGCGACGACCACGAGCTGGTTGGGACGAGCGGCCTCTGGGTCACTTGGCGCTGTGGTCATGCTCCATCCTCTGGCGACTCACTCCGAATGCCAATCCCCCCTCGTCGATCTGGCGTGAGTCCATGCCTCGGGGCTCACGGCTGGTTCCATCGGATGGGAACCGGTTCCGGTGCACGTTCGGGGTGGACGTTGCGGTCACGGCAGTGCCAGGCGTCGAATCCGACGAGCAGGCCCATGACGGGGATCATGATCGTGCCCTCCGGACCTCCCGACGTCGGTCCGCCCCCAGGCCCGACCCGGGCCCGCCTCCTGA
>JAUPKO010000185.1 GCA_030837395.1 Actinomycetota bacterium
CGGACCGCTGGCCGCTGCCCTGCCGGTTCTGGCCGCCCTGTCTCGCCTGACCGGTCTGGCGAGACTGACCGCACTGAGAGCCACCAGCCATCACCGGCATGCCCAGCTCGCGCTGCATAGCCCGCACCTTATCGGTGTCCTCGGACGTCACCAGCGAGACGACTGCGCCCTCGGCACCTGCGCGCCCGGTGCGCCCGGAACGGTGCACATAGTCCTTGTGGTCGCCCGCGACGTCGAAGTGCACCACGCACTGCACGTCGTCCACGTGGATTCCACGAGCGGCGACATCGGTGGCGACCAGAGCTTGCGCCCGGCCGCGGGTGAACGTCTCCAGCGCCCGATCGCGCTGGCTCTGGCTGCGTCCACCGTGGATGGCCACCGCCGTAACGCCAGCCTTGGCCAACTGCGCGGTGACGCGGTCGGCGCCGCGTTTGGTGCGGCAGAACACCACAGCCGAGCCGTGCTTGTTGACCAGCTCCGCGGCGACCTCCACCCGGGATTCGCGCCGGACGCTGAGGAAGGTGTGCGTGGTGCGGTCAATCTCGTCGGCCTGCGCTGCGACCTCGGCCCGGACCGGGTCGCGCTGGTAGTTCTTCACCAGCACGTTGATGGCACCGTCGAGGGTGGCGCTGAACAGCAGGGTCTGCCGGTCGGGGCGCACCTGGTCGAGAAGTTTGCGAACCTCGGGCAGGAAGCCCATGTCGGCCATCCGATCGGCCTCGTCGAGGACGACGATCTCGACGTCGTCGAGCATCACTTCGCGCCGGTTGATCAGGTCGCCGAGGCGACCCGGGCAGGCCACCGCGATGTCGACCCCACGGCGCAGGGCGGTGATCTGCGCGCCGAAGCCGACGCCGCCGTAGAAGGTCGCCACGCTGATGGAACGGCGGCCGATCAACAACTTGAGTTCCTCGCTGATCTGCGCGGCAAGTTCCCGGGTGGGGGTCAAGATGAGGGCCCGGGGATGCTTGGGTCGGGCGTTACTCACCCGCTCGACCACGGGAATACCGAAGGCGATGGTCTTGCCGGAGCCGGTGGGCGCCTTGCCGCAGACGTCGCGGCCGGCCAGAGCGGCGGGGATGGTCAGAGCTTGGATGTCGAACGCGTCGGTGATGCCACGCTGGGCGAGGCTGGCGACGAGCGTCGGGTTGAGGCCGAGGTCGGCCATGGGCACGAGTGCCGCAGCAGCGGCAGTGGGTAGGGCGGTCATGAGGATTCCTGTCCAACGAGGGGTGCGACGCGCCTCGCCCGTGATTCGGGCGGCGCATCGAGGGGGCTGGTCATCGGACGCGCGGCTGGTGCTGCTGCGCCCTGGTGAGGGTGGCCCGGGATCAGTAGCTCCTGAAATACCGCCGAGGCCTTGGCTGCGCCGCCTGTCGTGTCGCGGCCGAACGCTTGTCACACGAGCGCGTTCGGCTCCGGCGATTCGCAGAGCCATGACGCCCGATACTGACCGGGCGATGGGGCCACCTTAGCAGGTTCCCTCGGTGGGCCGGATGAGTCGTGCGTCACCCCACCCGCCGCTGTGACGGCCAAAGCCCTCCGCCCGACACAGTCGCGCACTACGCTCGGGCGTCATGACGACTCCCCCCACGGACGTGTCCGACACAGTCGTCCTGGCCACCGAACAGCGCAGCCTGCGCACCTACATGTACGCCATGCTGGTGCTCGCCGTGGCCGGGTTCGCGGCCTACTCGATCACTGAAGTGTCCGCCACCCAACTGGACGGTGTCATCTCGCTGATCAACGCCGGTGCGGCCTTCATCGCCGCGCGTCTGGCGTTCACCTCCACAGAGCCAGCGTCCGCGCAGAGCCCCTACGGCCGCCTCGCGCTGGAGAACCTCTACGTGCTGTTCCGTTCGTTGATGATCCTCGGCGTCATCACGGTCGGGGTGGTGACCAACGGCATCAAGGTCATCGAGTACCTGTTCTCCGGTATCGGGGAGGAGCCCGACTTCGGCCTGGCCTCGATCTACACGGCGCTGGCGGCCCTGACCTGCTTCGCCCTGATGTGGAATCACAAGCGCAACAATCGCAGCATCAAGAACGCCTCCGGCCTGCTCAAGGTGGAGGCCAACGCGGCCAAGATGGAGGCGCTCATCAGCGGCGGAATCGCCGCCTCGCTGCTGCTCGTCGCGTTGCTGCCGGAAGGGACCTTCCTCACGTCGGAGTCGTTCAACATCAAGTACATCGCCGACAGCATCATCGTGCTGGTGCTGTGTGCCGTGCTGTTTCGTGAGCCGGTCGAACAGATTTCCGCGGAGTTCGGCCGGCTGTCGGGTCGCCGGGTGGATCCGGACCTCGACGAGGTCGTCCGTGAGACGATCCTGGCGGTGGCCGACGAGCACGGGCACGAGGTTGACCACACATTCGAACTCGTCGACGTGATGACGATCCGGCGCGGCAAAGTCACCGAAGTCGACCTTCGCGTCTCGTACTCCGGGGCCATGACCGTGGCGGTTCAGGACGACATCCGGGCCCACACCCTGGCCGAACTGCTCGACCGGGTGGGGCCGGTGCAACTGACCCTGGTGTTCACCACGCACGCGATCCACGAGGCGCCTGCCTTGGCGACGCCATGATGCTCACGCCGGAGCCGGGAACCAACCGGTGAGGTCCACCACGATGTCGGTTGTGGCAGTCGTATAGACGCAGACGGCGCCGCCGGCGCCGGGCCCGACAACCGCCGTGTTGGCCACCGTGCCACCAGCTGCGAAATTAAGGGTCGACGCATTGGGCACTGTGTTGGCACCGCACCCGAATACGCGCACGTGACCCGCACCGACCGGCCCCACCGCTGTCACATTCAGCACCACCGCCTGCGCCGTACCCGGTACGCCGAAGGAACCCGCCACCGGCACTGCCAGCGTCTGACCACCGAGCACCCGCTGCTTGGCGACCGGGAACACCACCGGCTGGCCCACCCTGGTGTCGGCCACCCGCACCGGCGCCATGGCCCCGAACCCGGATCCTGCCGGGAACCAGCCACTAAGGTCGACCACCACGTCGGTGGTCGTCGCCGCGAACACACACACCGCCCCGGCGACCCCGGGTGCCACGATGGCCGCGTTGGCCACGGACCGCCCCGCCTGGAAGTTGACGCTCGATGAATTCGGCGGTTCCACGCCGCACGGGTAGACCTTCAGATGCCCGTCTGCCGAGGAGCCCACCGAGGTCACATTGAACACCACTGCCGCGGCATCGTCGGCCACCCCGAATGCGCCGGCCACGGGAATGCTGAGCACCCCGCCGGCAGCCACCTTGCCCTCGACCGGGGGGTAGGCGACGGGCTGGCCGATCCTGGTATCGGCGATGCGAGTCGGTGCGACCGGCGAGTAGTCACTGCCAGCCGGGAACCACCCGTTGAGGTCGACGATCACATGCGTCGGGGTGGCGACATAGACGCAGACGGCGCCCCCGGCGCCCACTGCGACCAGGCTCGCGTTCGCCACTGTCTGGCCGCCACCGTAGTTCAGGGACGAGGCGCTGGGAATCGGGCTGCCACACGGGAACACCCGCACGTGACCACCAGCCGAAGATCCGACGGCGGTCACGTTCAGCGACACCGCCGAGGCGTCCGCCGGTACCCCGAATCCCCCGGCCACCGGCACGCTGAGCACCTGGCCACCGGCCAGCCGTTGCTCGATCGGCGGGAACGCCACCGGCTGGCCCGGACGGGTGTCTGCCACGCGCACTGGTGACATCGCATTGAACAGCGCGGACGGTGCAGGTGGCACCGGCGCTCCCTGCACCGCTCCAGCCAGCGGCCTGGCGGGCCGAGGCGTGCCGTAGAAGTCCGTGGCTAAGACGTAGCGGCCCTGCGGATCCACGGGCAGCGCCACGCTCGGCAGCCAGGTGGCATCCAGCGTGAAGGCCGTGGCCTGGGAGTGGCTCTCACCGCCGATGTGGGCGGCCCAACCCGGCAGTCCGGGCGCGTCGTGGGGGGTGCCGGGCCTGCCGTCGAAGAACTCCACCGGCGGCGAGGCCGCGTCGTAGACGTTGTAGTCCATGGCCGGCATCCCGGAGTAGGCCGAGAGCTCGCCAAGTTCGTCGTCGGCCATGAATCGGATCGCCGAACCCAAGTCCCGACTGCCCTCGCTGTGGACCCCCACGAGATTGCCCCACCTGGTGACGTTCTGACTCGCCGGTCGCAGCCCCTCGGGCTCCCAGGATTGCAGCGTGATGCCGAAGTAGAGACCGGCGTGGTAGTCCCGGCAACAGTTGCGGATCGTGTTGTGCGCGATCACCGAATCCTTGGCCGCGAAGACGCCGATGCCCGACATCGTGGTGCCGTCGATGATGTTGTTCATCACCCGACCGCGCAGCGCCTCGAACATGCCCGGGTTCTGGGCCAGGTCGAAGTACTCCACGTCGGTGTCGAAACCAACCAGGATGCCCGCCCCCACCGAGTCCGCACTGACCCCCGATCCCACCCGCTCGATCAAGTTGCGCTCGACCCGCACGTCGGCGGCGCCGCCCTTGAAGTAGACCCCGGTGGTGGCGATGTCGAAGAAGTGGTTGTCGAGCACTACCATCCGGTCGCCGTTGACGTTGTCGACGCCTTCGGCATTGCTGTCATCGCGGACGCCGGTGTGATGGACGATGTTGTTGGCGATCAACACGTCGTCGCAGTTGGGTTTGATCTTGATCGCATCCCGGCCGGAGTGGTGCAGGTCGTTGTAGGCGATGACGAGCCTGGTCGCACCGCTGCGATCGTCGGGGTCACCCCAGTCCCACTTGGTCTCACACGACACCCCGTAGTAGAAGCCGCCGTCGACGTTGAGGCCGATCAATCTGGTGCCGTCGGCGTCGGGGTCGATCTCCACCGCGATCTCGTTGCCGTCCTCGGTGGCGGTTGGGACGATGATGTGCGGCTTGGCCGCACCCAGGGCCCCGCGCAGGGTGAGGTTGGGCTGGCGGATACGCACCCCACCCGGGTAGTCCCCGGCCGCAATCTGCACCTCATCGCCCGGATCCGAGGCATCCACCGCGTGCTGCACGGTACGAAAGGGAGCGCCGAGGGTGCCGTTGCCGGTCGCGTCACTGCCCGTGGTGGCCACGTGCCGCACGGTTCCCGGGCTGGGCCCGATGCCCGCCCAGGCAGGCCAGTCGGCCGCGGGTGAGAGCGTGAACACGCGGTCGGCTGGTGAGGCGGCCGGCGCGACAGCGGCGACCGCCCCGCCCCATGTCCCGGCCAACACGACCGCCAGGGTGACACTGAGCATCACCGCAACCCACCGACGCATGGCGACCTCGATTCAGCAAGGAGGGCAGGACTCCTGCTCTAGCACGGTTATCGACGCGGTCCGAGGTCGCGACGCACACCTTCACCCGATTGGTGGCGCCGTCGAGTCATCCGCGGCCACAAGATTGCCACCGGCCCGCTTGGCCCGGTACAGCGCGGTATCGGCCCGGCGCAGCAGGGATTCAGCGCTCTCCCCCGGTGCCGCGCACGCCACCCCCAAACTCACCGCTGGATTGATCACGACGTCGTCGATGTCCAACGGTTCGGCCACCGCCAGCCGCACGTGCTCGGCCGCGGCCAGCGCCTCGTCGATCCCGGAGACCCCGGATAGCAGCGCGACGAACTCATCACCGCCCAGTCGGCCGATGGTGTCGTCCGGACCGAGCACCCGGCTGAACCGACGCGCGACCTCGATGATCAACGAGTCGCCGGCGGCGTGACCGAGCCGGTCGTTCACCGGCTTGAGTCCGTCGATGTCCGCATAGAGGACCGCCACCTGCGCCGCCGCCCCCGACTCTGTGAGCAACCGGTCGGTCAGCGTGCCCATCAGCGCCCGACGGTTCTTGACATCGGTCAGCGGGTCATGGGCGGCCAGGAACTCGAGCAGGTCCTGAGCATGCCGGGTCTGGGTGACATCCACGATCTGCCACACCAGGGATGTCGGTTCACCGACATCGTCGCGCACGACACCCAAGGCCACCTGAACCCTCAGCACCCGGCCATCGGGAGCCTCCAGCCGGAGCTCACGCACAACCGACTCCACCCTCACGTCGAAAGCCGCTTCGCGCATCGCCCGGTAGACGTCCTCGTCATCACGATGCACCACCTCCCGGAAGGGGTGGGTCATCAACCAGGGCCCACTGCGCCCGAGCATCGCGCACAGTGCCGGATTGACTTCGGTCAAGCCACCGACCACATCCCCCACCGCCATCCCGATCGGCGCTGAGTCCATGGCGGTCCGAAAGCGCATCTCGCTGCGCGAAAGGTCGTGGAAGGCACGGCGCTGGACATCGACGTTGTGCAGCCGCGAGATCAGCGATTCAGGCGAGTGTGGTCCGCCCGGGACGTGTTGGGTGGAGGCTTCCATCCACAGGTAAGTCCCTTCCGGCCGCCGCACCCTGATCGAGTGCTGCTTCGCGGTCGCGGTCTGCGTCGGGTCGCGCAGCAGCGCAGTCAGCACCTCGCCGTCGTCGGGGTGCATGAGGTCGAACCCGGAGCGCCCCAGGATCCGTTCGGGCAGCCACCCCAGTACCCGATGCACCGAAGGCGAGATCCACGCCACCCTGCCGTCGAGGGTCAGCTGCACCACCACGTCCGAGGTGTTCTCAGCCAGCAGTCGAAAGTGCGCGTCGCTGGCCGCCAACGCTGCCGAAGCGTCGTGTTCGGCCTGCACATCACGAAGGGTGTCGATACCGCCGATGGCGTTGCCGTCCGCGTCGAATAGTGCCTTGCCGGCACCGGAGACCCAACGCCAACCGCCGGTAGCCGTCCGGAACCGGGATTCGAATCGACCGCCCTGCTCACCCGAGTCGCGCATGGCGCGCATCTGCTCGATCAGTCGCGCAAAGTCACCCGGGTGCATGAATTCCGGCAGGCGATGGCCGACCATGTCCTCAACGCGCCAGCCCAGCACATCCGTCACGGACGGCGAGGCCCACTCGATCATCCGACTCGGCCCGGTCCGCAGGATGACATCCGAGGCGTTGTCCACCAACAGTTGGAATTCCGCCTCGACGTCCGCCAGGTGCCCGAGCGCACTCCTGCGATCGCTCACATCGCGCCAGGTGAGGCTAATCTCGTCGAGAACCGGGGCGACGTGGACATCGAACCAGGCACCGGTGGCCGCGGTGTCGGCGGCCTCGGCACAGGCGGCCGGGCTGAACTGCTCATCGCTGATGGTCCGGGGATCCCCAGAGGCAACCACATCCCGACACCAG
>JAUPKO010000186.1 GCA_030837395.1 Actinomycetota bacterium
ACCACATCCAACACTGGGCCCACGGCGGACTCACCTCTGACCAAAATTTGGTCCTGCTGTGCTCGCGCCATCATCACGACCTCCACAACGGCCTGTGGACCATCCACATCCCACCCGACGGTACCCCCACCGTCACACCCGGACCCCACCACCCCAACCACAACCACAACCGGCACCGAAACGAGGGCCAGCACCGGCACCGCCGACGACCACCCACGGCCGACTGACCACCGCGGCCCGAGCCACATCGCCAAAGGGCACCAGTGCGGCAATGTCACCGGGCCCAGCATTGGCGGCCCTGGGACCCCGCCATGCCCTCAGCCGACTGGCCCACGGCCGGACCGCTAGACTCGGGCGCGTGCCCGGTGGCTTGTCGGCCCCGGGCGCGGCAACGCAATAGACCTCCTGCCGCGGAGAGACCGCGGCCGATTAGTCCGAAGGAGGTGGTCTGATCGTGCGTCGCTATGAAATCGGTGTGATCCTCGATCCGGAACTCGAAGAGCGAACCGTCGCCCCGAGTCTGGAAACCTACCTGAACGTGATCAAGTCCGACGGCGGGTCCGTGGACGCGATGGACGTGTGGGGCCGACGTCGGTTGGCTTACGACATCGACCGCAAGTCCGAGGGCATCTACGCCTTCATGACGGTGACGGCGTCCCCTGACGCAGTAGCCGAACTTGACCGGCAGTTGAACCTCAACGAGTCCGTCCTGCGCACCAAAGTCATGCGCCGGGACGCCTGAGAGAGGGTTGCGACATGGCCGGAGAAACTCCAATCACGCTCGTCGGCAACCTGGTCGACGACCCCGAGCTTCGCTTCACCGCCAGTGGTGTCGCGGTGGCCAACTTCCGCGTCGCCTCAACGCCGCGGGTGTTCGACAAGCAGGCGAACGAATGGCGCGACGGTGACTCTTTGTTCCTGTCGTGCAGCGTTTGGCGGCAGTACGCCGAGAACGTCGCTGAGTCCCTCACCAAGGGCACCCGAGTGATAGTCACCGGGCGGCTCAAGCAACGCAGTTACGAGACCCAGGCCGGTGAACGTCGCACGGTCATGGAGATCGAGGTCGACGAGGTCGGCCCATCGCTGCGCAGTGCCACCGCGAAGGTCGCCCGGGTCTCACGGGACGGCGGATTCGGCGGTGGCGGCGGTGGCGGTGCGGCGCAATCTGCGCCGCCCGCTGACCCATGGGCGTCCTCCCCTCAGGCCGGTGGCGGTTCTTGGGGTGCGGCGGCCGACGACCAGCCGCCGTTCTAGCCGCGCTTCGGCACCACGTTCACCAGACTCGATCGATACAGAAGAAGTGGAATGACAATGGGTAAGAACAATTCACCGCGGAATGCTGCCGCGAAAGACACGAAGGTGCTCAAGAAGAAGGCGTGCACCTTCTGCAAGGACAAGGTCACTGAGGTCGACTACAAGGACGCCAACCTGCTGCGCAAGTACATCTCGGACCGCGGAAAGATCCGCGCCCGACGGGTGACCGGCAACTGCACGCAACACCAGCGGGACGTTGCGATGGCAATCAAGAACGCTCGCGAGATGGCCTTCCTGCCGTACACGACGGCCGGCCGGTAAGGGGACCAACAGATGAAACTCATCCTCACGCAGGACGTCACCGGTCTCGGTGAGTCGGGCGACGTGGTGGAGGTAAAGGACGGCTACGGCCGTAACTACCTCGTGCCGCGCGGCCTGGCCATGGCCTGGACCAAAGGCGCGGAGAAGCAGATCGAGCAGATTCGCCGGGCACGTTTCGCTCGCGAGATCCGCGGCATCGACCACGCCAAAGAGGTGCAGGCCGCGCTCGAGGCACTGGAAGTGACGGTGGCGGCTCGGGCCCACGACGAGGGCCACCTCTTCGGCTCCGTCACCGAGGCCGACATCGCCGCCGCCATCCGCGAGGCTGGCGGTCCGCCGGTCGAGAAGCGGGCCATCGGGCTGCCTGGCCACATCAAGAATGTCGGTCCCGTGAAGGCGACCGTCGTGCTGCACCCGGAGGTCACGGCAGTCCTCACGGTCATCGTGGTGGCCGCCTGACACGTCCGTCGGACTCCCAGTCGAGGCGGGGGTGTTACCGGATTCGTCCGATGACACCCCCGCCTCGTGCTGTGTGGCACGGGACTCGCTCCCGCGCAGAATACGTTCTGTTCATCTGCGCTTAACGCCACCCGAACGGCCAACGTAAACGAATCTTTGGGGATAACCCGACGCGCCGACCGGTGATTTCGTGTGCACAGCCAGCCCCCGACATAGTGCCTGGTCAGAGCCATATCACCAGCCAGCGACAGACAGCGTGGCCACAAGTTGTCCACAGCATCTCCCCACCTTGTTAGCACTCCCGACGCTGGGGTGCGAGAGGAATCCACAGAGTTATCCACAGGGGGCATCTCACGATCCGGACACTTGGGTCTCATCTCAGCCGCCAGCTGGACTGCCGAGGTAGATCTGTTGTGTCGGACCGGGCAGGTATCCCTAGAGGTGCCGGCACTTCGCCAGCCGACGGTGGACCACTTGGAGGATGTCAGTGACTGTGATCGACGTATCGACGCCACCCGACAACGGTATGGCAGATGCGCGTACCCCTGCCTATGACCGAGTGCCTCCCAGCGATGGCCTCGCCGAGCAGTCCGTGATCGGTGGCATGCTGCTCAGCAAGGATGCCATCGCTGACGTGGTCGATCGGATTCGCGGCGTTGACTTCTATCAGCCCGCCCACGAGGTGATCTTCGAATCGATCATGGGGCTGTATGCCCGCGGCGAGCCGGCCGATGCCGTCACGGTCGCCGCCGCCTTGAGTCGGAGTGGGGACCTGCAACGGGTCGGGGGCGCGTCCTACCTGCACACCTTGGTCGCGAGCGTGCCGACCGCCGCCAACGCCGGCTACTACGCCGACATCGTGCGGGAGAAGGCGATCCTTCGTCGTTTGGTCGAGGCCGGCACCCGCATCGCGCAGCTCGGCTACAGCGCGCAAGGCGATGTGGATGCCATCGTCGATCGGGCGCAGGCAGAGGTCTACGACGTCACCTCGGATCGCACCGCAGAGGACTACCAGATCCTAGGAGACCTCATGGACGGCGCTCTCGAGGAGATTGAGACGATCGCCAACCGTGGCGGCGGCATGGTCGGTGTGCCCACCGGCATCACAGACCTCGATTCCCTCACCAACGGCCTGCACCCCGGCCAGATGATCGTCGTCGCCGCCCGCCCGGCCATGGGCAAGTCGACCGTGGGTCTCGACTTCGCCCGCAGCGCCAGCATCAAACACGGCCTGACCAGCGCAATCTTCTCGTTGGAAATGTCCCGCACCGAGATCGTCATGCGCCTGCTCAGTGCTGAGGCCCAGATCTCCTTGCAGCACATGCGCTCGGGCACGATGTCGGAGCCGGACTGGCAGAAGATGGCCAAGCACATGGGACGGGTGTCCGAGGCGCCGCTGTTCATCGACGACTCCCCCAACCTCACCATGATGGAGATTCGCGCCAAGTGCCGCCGCCTCAAACAGCGACACGACCTGCGGCTGGTCGTGATCGACTACATGCAGCTCATGACCAGCGGGAAGAAGGTCGAGAGTCGCCAGCAGGAGGTGAGCGAATTCTCGCGATCGATGAAGCTCCTGGCCAAGGAGCTCGCCGTGCCGGTGATCGCCATCAGCCAGCTCAACCGTGGCCCGGAGCAGCGCCAGGACAAGCGCCCGATGGTGTCAGATCTGCGCGAGTCCGGCTCGATCGAGCAGGACGCCGACATCGTCATGCTGTTGCACCGCGAGGATGCGTACGAACCGGAGTCACCCCGCGCGGGTGAAGCGGACTTCATTATCGCCAAACATCGCAACGGCCCGACGGGAACGATCCCCGTTGCATTTCAAGGGCATTACAGTCGGTTCGTCGACCTCGCCCGGGCGTGATGGGCGGGGCACCTGCACCGAGCCGTGCAGGCTCTCTCGCCGAAGGGTTGTCATGAGTACCGAGGTCTCGTCAGGTGTCGCCGATGACGCGTCGACACCAGTGCCGGAGTCGGCCAAATCGGCTTCTCGGCGCCGGGTCTTCCATCTGGGGTTCTCGGGCCCGGGCCTCACGGTCGCCGCGTTGTTCTTCGCGGTGTCGCTGCAGCCCTCGCTGCTGCCGCGGGCCGGGTACGTGCAGGGTGTGGTGTCCGGCATCACCTTGATGATCGGCTATGGCCTGGGGGCAGGCGGCCAGTCGCTGTGGAACTACCTGCAAATCCCCAAGCCGAAGGGCCGGGCGCGCACCGTCATCTTCGGCCTGCTCATCGCGTTGATCGCGTGGGCCACCATCTCGGGCGTGTGGCGGCAGGTCGGATGGCAGAACGACACCCGTGAGCTGTTCGGCATGAAACCCATCACGCCGATCATCTGGCCGGTGATCCTACTGGTGGCCGCAGCCGTCGCCGCCCTGCTGCTGATCATTTCGCGGTCGCTGCGGGTTCTGTTCAGCAATGTCATCGGGTGGTTCGCGCGTCGACTGCCGCCGCGTCTTGCCGCAGTCCTCGGTGTGGGTGTGCTCGCGGTGATCATCTGGATGCTGCTCACGGGCGTTCTGGTGAACGGCTTCTTCGCAGGTGCCAACCTGATGTTCTCCGGCCGTGACACCGCCACCCCGCCGGGCGTCGAGCAGCCACAGTCGGCCCTCCGCTCGGGCAGTCCGCAGTCCCTGGTCAGCTGGGACTCCTTGGGACGCCAGGGTCGCAAGTTCGTCGCGCTCGGGCCCACGGTCGAGCAACTCGACGCCTTCAGCGGCGGCGGGGCCGTGGAGCCGATTCGCGTCTACGTGGGGTTGAAGTCCGCCCCGGACTTGCAGGAGCGCGCCGACCTCCTGCTCGCCGAACTCAAACGCACGGGCGCGTTCGACCGGGAGGTCCTGGTGGTGGCGACCACGACGGGCACGGGCTTCCTGGATCCCAACGGCATCGATCCGCTGGAATACGCCTTCAACGGCGACACGGCCATTGCCGGGGTGCAGTACTCCTACCTGCCGAGTTGGATTTCGTTGCTGGCCGACCAGCAGGCAGTCAAGGAGACATCACAGACGGTATTCCGCACCGTGCACGAGTACTGGAGCACGCTGCCGGAGGAGTCGCGTCCAAAGCTCTACCTCTACGGGCTATCGCTGGGGTCGTATGGGGTCGAGAGCATCCTCACCTCTATCGACATCGTCAATGAGCCCATCGACGGCGCCCTGATGTCAGGTCCACCATTTGTCAACCCCCTGCACAACACGCTTGAAGCGGCCCGCGAGGAAGGCACCCCGCCCTGGCAGCCCATCTACCAAGACGGTTCAACTGTGCGCTTCACAGCCGAGCAGGAGGGATTCTCGAAGACACCGGGGCCATGGGGGCCAGCCCGTCTGGTCTATCTGCAGCACAACTCGGACCCGGTGGTCTTCTTCTCTCCCGACCTCGCGCTGGAGGTGCCGGATTGGGTGCTGCCCGGACAGCGCGGCCCGGACATCTCAGAGGACATGGGCTGGTTTCCGCTGGTGACGATGTGGCAGGTGGCGCTGGACCTGCCCGGCGCCGGCTCGATCCCCGAAGGCTTTGGGCACCTCTACACGGCGCGGGCCAATCTGGAGTCGTGGGTGCAGATCGCCCAACCACCCGACTGGACGCCGGCCAAGACCGACGCCCTGGTGGAATTCATGGCTGCGGAGGCAGCGGCCGAGAAGGCACGGCAGGAGGCCGCGCAGCAGTCCTGATTGCCGACCCCGTCAGGCAGACACACCGGGGCCGCAGATGGCATGCTGCCGCCATGGGACTCCTACGCAATCGTGATCGTGGACCGGAACCGACGCGCTTCCAGATGAGGGAGAAGCTGCTGTCGATCGGCGACGACTCCTGGATCGAAGACTCCAACGGCCGAAAGGCCTACAAGGCCAACGGCAAGGCTGTGCGGGTGCGTGACACTTTCATCCTGGAGGACGCCAGCGGCCAGGAGGTCGCCAAGATCCAGGAGAAGGCGATCGCCCTGCGCGACAAGATGACCATTGAGATGCCGGGCAACAACGCCACGATCATGAAGCGCGCCGTCGGCATCCGGGACCGGTTCAAGATCGATCTCGACAACGGTCCAGACCTCACCGCGATGGGCAACTTCCTCGAGCACGAGTACACGATCGAGCAAGACGGCACCAAGGTCGCCGAAATCTCCAAGAAATGGTTCCGCATCCGTGACACCTACGGTGTGGAGGTCGAGCAGGGGGCCAACATCCCCCTCATCCTGGCGATCACGGTGGCCATCGACTCCCTGGTCGGCGACTGAGTCACCGTCGCCCAGGAGGCGCTCCCGTCGCTGAGCGCAGCACGGGCACTATGACGTAATTGCGAACCGGAGGAATGGATGTCTGACCAGTCTGGCGGGTCCGGCCTGAGCGTGGGCGGCTTCTCGCTCACCGGACGCCGAATCATCGGGATCATCATCGGCGTCATCGCCCTCATCTTCGTCTTCAGCAACACCGGCGAGGTGACGCTGAAGTTCCTCTGGCTCGACGTTTCCGCCCCCGGCTGGCTCATGCTGCTCATCCTCCTGCTCGCCGGCTTCCTCGTCGGCTTCATGATTGGTCGCAAGAGGTACAAGGACGGCTGAATCTCTGCGTTGTTGCAGCGCTCCGGCGGGAATCACCTGGCACCGCCGGTGGTTGGCATGCCATGAGTCCAACGCCGAACGACGTCCCCCGCCCTGCCGCAGCCGGCCGTCGTCGGTTGCTGCGACCCGCCGTCGTCGTACCCGTAACCGCGGGGGTCGTGGTGCTCGGCGCCATCGGCCTGGCACTGTTCCAGCCATGGAAGCTGGTCGTGGACGAGTCGGTCGACGAGGCCGCCCCCACAGTGGCCAGCGTCCCCGCAGCCAGTGCCCCCGCGACTCCGGGCGAGGCGACGGCAGCCCCAGCGGCCCCAGCGGCACCCGTGGTCCTCGCCCAGGGCTCCTTCATCAGCCACGAACATGCCACCACGGGCACGGCCGCGATTCTGCAACTCCCCGACGGTTCGCGTGTGTTGCGTATCGAGAATCTGGACACCTCCAATGGGCCGGACCTCAAAGTCTGGCTCACCGATGCTCCGGTGATCGAGGGGACTGATGGTTGGGCCGTCTTCGACGACGGCCAGTACGTCGACTTGGGGAGCCTCAAGGGCAACCAGGGCTCGCAGAACTACACCATCCCGGCCGAGGTCGACCTGGCCGGCCTGAGCAGCCTGAGCATCTGGTGCGACCGGTTCAGTGTCTCGTTCGGTGCGGCGGAGCTGCTTCCCGCCTGAGCTCGTAACGGCCGGTGCGCCCGGACCGCCCCCAAGGCCCGCTACCGTGGTCGGCGTGCGCCACCAACCGAGCGAGGCCGTTCCAGCCCAGACTCCCGATCTCCGCGTCGGACGTGTGAGTCGACGTTCCGCTCTTACCCTCGGCCTGTCGGCCATGGGTGCAGTGGCGATCCCAGGCTGCGGGAGCACGACCACGCCTTCGGCATCGGGAACGGCCGTGGGAACCGGCACCTCAACGGCCGCCAACCTGGCCTCGCGGGAGTTCACCCGTTCGCTGGTGACCAGATGGGATGTCGACCCGTGGTCGCGGGGTTCCTACTCGGCGATTCCGGCCGGCACAGCCAGCACCGCCCGCGAGGTACTGGCGGATGTGCTGATCGGCGGCCGCATCGCCCTGGCCGGGGAGTTCACCGCGACGGACTACCCCAGCACCGTGCATGGGGCCTACAACTCGGGCCTGCGAGCCGCTTCGACGATCGTCGCAGAGGTGGGGGCCGATGCCACCGTGACGGTTATCGGGGCCGGGATCGCAGGGTTGGCCGCCGCGGGCCAGTTGAAGCAGGCCGGCTGCGCCGTGACGGTGGTGGAGGCCCGGGATCGCGTCGGTGGCCGGATCCTGACGAACACGGACTGGGGCGTGCCGCTGGAGTTCGGTGCCGCCTGGGTCCATGGCGTCGAGGGCAACCCACTGGTGCCCCTGGTGGAGCGCGCGGGCCTGACCTTGGCACCCACGGACTTCGACGATGCCGAGGTCCACAGCTACGCCACGGGGGAGCCCAGCGCAGGGGCGGAGGCGGCCGCAACGGAGTTGATCGACGAGGTCGACTCGTTGGCGGAGCAGCGACTTCCCGCGGCCTCGTCGGTGCAGGAGGTCCTCGCCGACGTGGGCTGGCGTCCCGATACCGCCGATCGGCGGTTCGCGGCCAGCACCGAGATCGTGCAGGAGTACGGGCTGGACATCGACCGCCTCGGAGCGCAGGCCCTCACCGAGGGTGAGGAGTATCGCGGCGGCGACGCCCTGGTGGTCGGCGGCTTCGCGAAGGTCCCCGAGATGATGGCCGGGGGCCTCGATGTGCGGTTGTCGACGCCAGTGACGGATCTGGCGCTCGGGGCCGACGGCGTCACGGTGACCACGGCCGGTGGCACGACCCGGACCGACGCCGTGATCATCGCCATTCCCCTGCCGCTGCTGCAGGCGGGCTTCCCCTCGCTGCAGTTCCCGGCGGACGTGACCGCTGCCCTGGCGGGACTGACCACCGGCAACCTGGAGAAGGTGTTTCTGCAGTACGACGCGCCCTGGTGGCCACAGGTGCAGGTGCTGCAGGTGAGCGACACGCCGCATCAGCGTTGGACCGAGTTCTATCCCCTGGTGGCGCTGACCGGGCAGCCGATCGTCGTGGGCTTCGCCGGCGGCTCGGCGGCCACCACGCGACCGCCGTCCGACGCGGAATGTGCCGCCGAGGCGGCCGACGTGTTGTCGCGGGCCTACCCGGCGTGATCGGATGGGGCGGACACACCCCACACGTGCAGAGGCGGCACCATGAGAATCGCAGTTCTTGGCACCGGCATGGTCGGTCGAGCGCTTGCTCTCGGACTGGCGGGAGCCGGTCATGAGGTGGTGATCGGCACCCGCGACCCGGCCGCGACGGCCACCCGCGAGGTCGGCGAGGCCACCTTTGCCGATTGGCTGGCCACCATCGCGGGTGTGCGGCTGCTGACCTCCGCCGAGGCGGCCGCCGTGGCCGACCTGGTGATCAATGCGACCAACGGCGAGTCGTCGCTAGCGG
>JAUPKO010000187.1 GCA_030837395.1 Actinomycetota bacterium
CGCGATCATCGGAGCCACCGGGATTCACAGCAACATCAACGCACATCTTAAGGCCAAAACCGCAAGCGCGCCAGTCACACCACAACCACAACCGATGCCGCCAAGCGGGCAGCCCGCACCCCTAACGCCGACCGCCACACCGACACAAGGTCCACTCGCCCCGCCACCCACGCAACCGGCAGCGGCCCTAAGCACCCATCGCAAGACATGCCGCACCTTCAAAGGGCGGGCACACGGCCACACCGCCCAGGTTCGCTACTGCGCAAGGAAATGGACCAAGCAGCTGGTCAGGAATCAGCAGAGGGCAGCCAAACGCCTCGCCATCGCACAAGCAACAACCGAGAAGCGCTAGCGACAGCCGCCACTCAGTGACCTCATGTACCGTCCGCTTACCATTGTTGATCAACCCACCCTCTGCACAGGCCACCACCGATTGGACCCACCAATGGTTACGTCAACTCTCATCAGTCGGGCCGGTGTCTTCGCCGCAGGCGCACTACTCGTCGCCGGATGTAGCACCAGCACCTCCACTAACTCGCCCTCAGAAGGTCCACCAGAAACCGAATCGCAACCAATCGCCGTCGGAACAGTGGTCAACGGATGCCCGATACGCCCAGCAACCAAATGCCCAGGGGTCGACCTATCCGGGCAAAACCTCACGGGCGCTGACCTGAGCGGCGCGGACCTTGAAGGCGCGAACTTCACTGACGCAAAGCTGCAAGGGGCCACGTTTCTTTCAACGTTTCGGTGCTACGACGGCTCCACTGACGAGCCTCGCGTTGATCTCGTTGGCGCGAACTTCACCCGTGCCGACCTAACCGGCGCGACAGTGACAGGCGCTTCTATGGACACGGTGAACTTCACTGAGGCGAACCTGACACACACCACCTTCATGGCGGCTGTGTCGACGGAGCCGACGTCGTCGACGTGCAACGGCGGGCGGAGACATCTCGATGCGGACAGGGCAACCTTCACCGGAGCGACAGCGCCAAACGCGAACTGGACTAACGCGGAGTTCGACGGATCGGATTTCGCAGGAATTGACCTCACCGATGCGGTACTAACCGAATCATCGTTCGGCCGGGGGAATCTTACAAACGCCAAGCTCATTCGAGCGGATCTCACCGATACAGACATGACCTATGCCAACCTTCAAGGGGCCGACCTGACGGGTGCCGCCATGTTCACTACAGACTTCTGGGGTGCGACCTGTCCCGGCGGCCAGAAACTTCCCGCCGCTTCGGGCGTCAAGTGCCCCAGCTAAAGGCCGCTGGCTATACGACTAGCTGGCTAGCCCCATCGCGATGGCTAAGGCCACGAGCTGGGTACGGCGGCGTTTGCCGGTCTTGTCGCGAATGCGGTCAAGGTGCGAGCGCACAGTGCTGATACTCAGGGTGAGGCGCGCGGCGATTTCTTGATCCGTCAGCCCGCAGGCGAGCAACCGCAACAGGTCGACCTCTCTGGCAGATAACCCGTACTCGTCGGCTGCTGCGGTCTGCGTAGTGAGGTGATCGAGGTCCGTCTCGTCTACGACGGCGTACTCAATGACCGCCGCCCCGACCGCGATCGTGTCCCCGGAATTGAGTCGACGTGGGGCATCGACTTTGACCCCATTGAGGAATGTCCCATTACTGCTACCGAGGTCCCTGACCCGCAGGTAGCCATCGAAGCGTTCAACGGCAGCATGTTGCCGGGACACGGACGGATCGTTGCCAACCACCACGTCGCATGTGCGGCTCCGACCGATAACGAGCCGAGGCGCCGAAGGGTTGATGACGTGCACACCGGCGCTACCGCGATTGAGTACCTCCACAGGACACAGCCTATGGCAGATAACCTTCCACACCACCCGATTCGAGGTGCCCGCCGCCCCGACACGGAGGTCCGCCGTTGTCAGTTGAGGATGGCGACCCAGGATTAGGCATTTATGCCCACAGCGCCTCGCCAACACCGCATGGATACTTGGATGGATGATCGCGATGGACTTAGGGGAGAAAGAATGCGTCAGATTGGCAGCAAGTATCAGATCAGCGAGCAGCCGATTGGTAGTGGTGCAACCGGCGTCGTCTACGAGGGAACAGACGCGAACGGGAATCGGCTTGCCTTCAAACTTTTGCGCGACCAGCTAACAACGAATCCCCAACTCGTTCAGCGGTTCATTTCTGAACGATCCGTTATCAGCGGTGTCACAGGCCCACATATCGTCACAGTCCGGGATCTTGTTGTTGAGGGATCCACTCTCGCTATCGTCATGGATTTCGTAGATGGCCCAAACCTGCGTGTGTGGGCCGACACCCGAAAGCCCCTAGCACCGGTCGTAGTGGCGCAGATTGGGGCAGCCATCTCCGGCGCCCTCGACACTGTTCACCGTGCCGGGGTTATCCATCGAGACATCAAGCCAGAGAACATCCTCATGGATACGACCGCGGCTGATTCACCAAAGCTCACCGATTTCGGAATCGCGCAGTTCACTGATGGCGCATCCACGCGGACCACCATTGGGTCAGGAACGCCACAATTCATCGCCCCGGAGATATACCTCGGCCAGCCAGCCACCCCGGCCGTTGACATCTATGCCCTCGGCCTTGTCATGTATGAGCTTCTTTGTGGTGTTCCGCCGTACGCAGGAACCAGTGCAGCAGTCATGCGCGGACACCTCGAACTCCAACCGGCACGGCCACCAGGTGTGCCGGACGAGTTGTGGACCCTCA
>JAUPKO010000188.1 GCA_030837395.1 Actinomycetota bacterium
CCGGCCAGTCGGTGCTCGGCGCCGCTTTCGGCGACTCGCTGCCGGCGCCGCTGGCTCCCGCAATGAGTGTGCATCTCCCCGAGGCGGTGGCGGGTTACCAGGCACTCGCGGTGTTCATCCACGGCCTCGGCGGTCATGAGCAGCAGTGGGGGGTGGACTACGCGATGGCCGTGGCGGCGCAGGGGCTGGTGCCGGTGTTCGTGCGCTACACGACCGGGCACAGCATCGACGACAATGCCCGCGAATTGGCCGCGGCCCTGACGCAGGTTGTGCAGGAGTGGGACGGTGGCTTGCGCCGGATCGTGCTGGTGGGCCACTCAATGGGTGGGCTCGTGGCCACGCGGGCGGTACAGGTGGCCGGCACCCACAGCGTCTGGGTGCCGCTGGTGACCGACGTCGTGACGCTGGGCAGTCCGCATGAGGGTGCGCCGCTGGAACGGGTGTCGAACTCGGCCCTCAACGGGCTGATCGCCACCTCCGACGTTGCCGCGCCTATCGCTCGTCTCGGTCACGCTCGGTCACGTGGTGTGAAGGACCTCGGGCCCGGGCTGGCCGAGCCGCTGCCGTCGACGATCGAGCACACCGCCGTTGTGGCGGCCGTCGGGGCCACCACCAACACCACGGTCTCGACTGTCTTCGGTGACGGCATCGTGCCGGTCAGCAGCGCGGTCGGCCCCGCTCCGCAGGCGGCGCACGTCACCGTGGTGGAGTTCACCCGCTCGCACCACCTCAGTTTGCTCAACCATCCGGGAGTGACCGACCTGCTGGGCGACATCGCGGCCCGCGACGACGCCGGGACCGGCCCAGCTCAGGTCAGGGCCGACTGACCCGCAGCCGACCCCCGAGCTGCAGCAGAATGGCCACGGTGGCGGTCCAGCCGGTCTGGTGGCTGGCGCCGCAGCCGTGGCCGTCGTCGCCGTCGAAGTACTCGTAGAACGTTACGAGGTCGCGCCAGTGGGGGTCGGTCTGGAAGTAGTCGTTGGTGCCCAGCACCACCCGGCGGCCGTCGTCACCGCGCACGAAGATGCTCGTCAGCCGGTTGGTGATGTCCTTGGCGACCTCGGCCAGGGTGGTGTGATGACCGCTACCGGTGGGGTACTCGACAGTGAACGTGCCGCCGAAGTACGAGTCGTAGTCCAGCAGCGATTGCAGCAGTAACAGGTTGATCGGGAACCAGATCGGGCCGCGCCAGTTGGAGTTGCCACCGAACATCGAGTCTCTGGACTCCGCCGGCCAGTAGGGCAGCCGGTGCTCCCCTTCGCCCACCCAGAACGTGTAAGGGGTGTCCTGGTAGCGCCGCGACAGCGAGCGGATGCCGTGGTCGGACAGCAGTTCCTCCGGGCTGAGCAGGTGGGCAAGGATGCGGGTGAGCCGCTCCGGGCGGACCACTGCGAAGAGCATCGACGAGCCGTCGCCCTCGCTCGGGCGCAAGGACACCGAACCGTGGAACTCCGGGTGGTGGCGCAGCACCCGCTCACGCAATTGGGCCAAGGCCGGGGCCAGACCGTAATTGAGTTCGGGCCCCAATCCGGTGGTGTCCACCGCGATGGCCACGGACGCCAGCACCGGGATCAGCGACTGCATCGACACCACCCCGAGTTGGGTGGCGCTGCCGTCGGGGTGCACGATCGCGTCGCAGTAGAAGCCGATGTCGTCGTTCCACAGGCTCACTCCGTCCCGGCCGTCCTCCAGTGCGCTGCACATCATGGCGAAGTCCAGCAGCAATCGCTCCAGATCGGTGTCGTAGCCGGGGAAGTGACGGCTCAGTTCGAGGGCGATCTCGGCCATCTGGGCCACCAACTGGGCGACCCAGGCGGTGCCGTCGCTCTGCACGAGTTGACCGCCGGTGGGCAGGGGGTCGTCGCGGTTGAAGATGCCGATGTTGTCCATGCCCAGGAAGCCGCCCGCGAACAGATCCTTGCCCAGCGGATCCTGGGTGTTGAGCCAACTCGTGAGTTTGAGCAGCAGCCCGCGGTAAGCAGTGGCCAGGAAGCCGAGGTCGCGTTCACCGGTGCTGGCCGCGTCCAGCAGGTACACCTGCCAGGCGGCCCACGCCAACACGGGCGGGTTGGTGTTGCTGAAATCCCATTCATAGGCCGGGAGTTCGCCGTGCGGGTGCTGGTAGAGGCTGGAGGTGAGCAGGATCGTCTGCCGTTTGGCGAACGCAGGGTCGACCATCGCCATGGTGACGATGTGGAAGGCCGAATCCCACGTCGCGTACCAGGGGTACTCCCAGGCGTCCGGCATCAGCAGAACATCCTCGTTGACGATGTGCTTCCACCCGCTGTTGCGGCCGTGCCAGCGTTCGGCCGGGGGTGGCGGCGATGTCGGGTCGCCCTTGAGCCAGCGGGTGACGTGGTAGTTGTAGAACTGTTTGCACCACAGCAGCCCGGCGATGGCCTGCCGCTGCACCAACTTCTCGTCGTCGGTCAGGCTCGGTCGCTGCCAGGCTTGGTAGTAGTCGTCGGCTTCGGTGTGCCGGGTGGCCAGGATGGTCGCGGCGTCGGTGAAGGGGTCGTCGAGTTCGACCGGGGAGAAGCGCACCCACAGGGTGAGCGAGGCGCCGGGTGCGACGGTGGCGTCGATGACGGCGGCGGCTTTGCTGCCGACGCCGTCGTTGACGGTGCTGGTGTCGCCGTGCACGATGGCGTTGTTGATGCCGTCTTTGGGGTAGGGGCTGGTGTTGGGTTGGCCGAATAGCACCTCGGTGTTGGTCTCGTTGTGGCAGAACAGCCAGCGCACGTCGGCGTCGTCGCTGTGGGCATAGATCCAGCGCCGGCCCAGGTTGGGATGTTCGGTGGAGATGCCGCCGCGGGCAAGTCCGATCGTGGGCGCCTCGGCGTCAACCTCCCAGGACCACACGTTGCGGTACAGATCGGAAGA
>JAUPKO010000189.1 GCA_030837395.1 Actinomycetota bacterium
GACGTGGTGTACGGCACCACGAGCGAGTTCGGGTTCGACTACCTGCGCGACAACATGAAGCGCCGGGAGGAGGACCAGGTGCAGAAGTTCCGCGAGTTCGCGATCGTGGACGAGGTGGACTCGATCCTCATCGACGAGGCCCGCACACCGCTGATCATCTCCGGCCCGGCCGACCACCAGCCCAAGTGGTACGCGGACTTCGCCACCTTGGCCCGGCGACTGCACCGTGACGACGACTACGAGGTGGACGAGAAGAAGCGCACCATCGGCATCCTCGAACCCGGCGTTGAGAAGGCCGAGGACTGGCTCGGCATCGAGAACCTCTACCAGCCCGAGAACACCCCGCTGGTGGGATTCCTGAACAACGCGATCAAGGCCAAGGAGCTGTTCAAGCGCGACAAGGACTACGTCGTGCTCAACGGTGAGGTCGTGATCGTCGACGAGCACACCGGCCGAATCCTGGTCGGGCGGCGCTACAACGAGGGTCTGCACCAGGCGATCGAGGCCAAGGAAGGCGTCGAGATCAAGGCCGAGAACCAGACCCTGGCCACCATCACGCTGCAGAACTACTTCCGCATGTACGACAAGCTCGCCGGCATGACCGGTACCGCCGCCACGGAGGCCGCCGAGTTCAACGGCACCTACAACCTCGGCGTGGTGCCCATCCCCACCAACAAGCCGAGCCGCCGCACGGACGGCGCCGATCTGATCTACCGCACCGAGGACGCCAAGTTCGGCGCCGTGGTGGAGGACATCGTCGAGCGCAACGAGACCGGCCAGCCGGTACTGGTGGGAACGGTCAGCGTGGAGAAGTCCGAGAAGCTGTCCAACGCGCTGCGCAAGGCGGGCGTGCAGCACCAGGTGCTCAACGCCAAGTACCACGCGCAGGAGGCGCTGATCGTGGCCGAAGCGGGACGCAAGGGTGCCGTCACCGTGGCCACCAACATGGCCGGCCGTGGCACCGACATCATGCTCGGCGGCAACCCGGAGTACCGCGCCAATGTCGAACTCGCGGCCCGTGGCCTGACCCCCACCGACGACCCGGAGGGTTACGAGGCCGCCTGGCCCGATGCGCTGGCCAAAGCCGAGGAGTCCGTTGCCACCGAACACGACGAGGTGACCGAACTCGGCGGCCTCTATGTCCTTGGCACCGAGCGGCACGAGAGCCGCCGCATCGACAACCAGCTCCGAGGCCGGTCGGCCCGCCAGGGCGACCCCGGCGAGACGCGGTTCTACCTCTCGCTCGAGGACGAGTTGATGCTGCGCTTCAACGCCGGCATGGTCGATGCGTTCCTCACCCGGTTCAATGTGCCCGACGACGTGCCGATCGAAGCCAAGATGGTCAGTCGCGCGATCGCCAGCGCACAGTCGCAGGTCGAGGCCCAGAACCAGGAAATCCGCCGCAACGTCCTCAAGTACGACGAGGTGATGAACCGGCAGCGCACGGTCATCTACGACGAGCGTCGCGCGGTGCTCAACGGCGAGGACCTCTCGAACCAGGTGCGCACGTTCATCGACGATGTCGTCACCACTCACGTCAAGGCGGCCACCGGCGAGGGGTATCCCGAGGACTGGGAACTCGACGAGATGCTGGCGGGTCTGGCCGAGGTGTACCCGGTGTCGCTGACGGTCGCGGACCTCGAGGCGCGCTCCGGTGGGGGTCGGCACGGCATCTCGCAGGACTTCCTCATCGAGGAACTGACCGAGGATGCGCAGGAGGCCTACGACCGGCGCGAGGCGGAGTTCGGCGAGGACATCATGCGCGAGATGGAGCGTCGCGTGATCATGAGCGTGCTCGACAAGCGCTGGCGCGAGCACCTGTACGAGATGGACTACCTCAAGGAGGGCATCGGCCTGCGGGCGATGGCGCAGAAGGACCCGCTGGTGGAGTACCAGCGCGAGGGCTATGACCTGTTCGTGGTGATGATGGCCGCCATCGGTGAGGAGTCCGTGCGCTACCTGTTCACCATCAAGCCCGAGGTGCACCAGCCGACGGTTGAGGTAGCCGAGCCGGCAGCGTTCGGCATCTCCGGTGTTGCCAGCGGCGCGATCACCGCAGCACTGGCCGAGGCCGGCGGGGTCAAGCCGGGCGAGTTGGACCTGGAAGCGGCAGCGGCCGCGGCGGCCGAGCCCGTGCCTGCCCAAGCGGCCGCACCCCGCCCCGACGTCGTGCTGCCCGACGCACTGGTGGAGCGGCCACGTCCAGGCCAATTGCAGTACTCCGCGCCGACCGCCGAGGGTGGCGTCGAGCAGCGCGCGGAAGTGGTGGCCAACGTCGACGACCCCAGCGGCGACGGCACCACGCCGTCGTACGCCGGCACCGCCAAGAATGCGCTGTGCCCGTGCGGCTCCGGGCGCAAGTACAAGCGCTGCCACGGCGCGGCCGGGCGGCGCTGACGGCGGTCAGCCGGCACGCAGGGCGGTGCAGCGCCAGCGACCGTCGAGACCCTCCAACCGCAGCGCCAGGGCGCGGCTGCGTGGGGCGGCGGCCACGACCGCACTGGCCTCGATAACCCCGGGGGCCGGGCACGTCACCCGGGTGGAGGTCACCCGCGGACTGCGCCACTCCAGGCGCTGCGCCGATGGCCGGCCCGCCATCACCCGCTGCGCCAGGCGCAGTTGGTCGAGCACCTCAGTGGTGACCCAGGCGTTGAGTTGGGTCAATGCCCGTTGGCCGAACAAGACGTCGACGATCGCCTGTGCCAACTGCACCACCGCGGTGGTCGGGTCGGGGAGTTCGGACATCGGCGTCGGCTGCCGGTCGAAGATGTCGGGCACGTGCGTGATTGGCTCGCTCACGGGTTCGGCGGTGAGCAGAGCAGTCGGCGATGGCATGGACCCCCCAGGAAGTCGAACCGTGGAGACCCCCGCTGGTTCCCCTGAACTGATAGATACCCCTTGCCGGTGCCCAACTCAACGTCACTCATCGATAACTGTGGACGGGGCGGCAAGTGGGACATCTGTGGGACATTCGCGTAAGCGGCCGTACACGGAACGTCGAAGCGGTCTGCCACACTCGGGGCATGACCGACCTGCGCCCCGCCGCCCTGTTGGTTGATTGGGGCGGCGTGCTCACCACCGACCTGGCCTCCGTGATGTCTGCCTGGACCAGGGATGAGGACTTCGAGGCCAGCCACTTCGCCGACGTCATGCGCATCTGGTTCGGCTCCGATGCCGCGGCCGAAGCCAGACTCAACCCGGTTCACAGCCTCGAGCGCGGCGAGATCGAAGTGCCCGACTTCGAGGATCGACTGGCCACCGAGTTGACCCGCCTGACCGGCCGCGAGGTGGCCTCCACCGGCCTGCTGCAGCGCCTGTTCGACCACTTCCGGCACGCCCCGGACATGGCGGCATTGGTGCGTCGGGCTCGCGCGGCGGGAATCCGCACCGCCCTGCTGAGCAACTCTTGGGGCAACGACTATCCGCTGGACCTGTTCGAGGGGATGTTCGACGAACTCGTGATCTCCGGCGAGGTGGGCATGCGCAAGCCGGATGCGGAGATCTTCTACTACACCGCGAAGCTGGTCGGGGTGCCGCCGCGGCAGTGCGTGTTCGTCGACGACCTGGCTCACAATGTGGCTGCCGCGAAACGGCTCGGGTTCCTCGCGATCCACCACACCCGCTACAGCACGACCGCCGACGAGTTGAGCGTGCTGTTCGGCATCGACCTGCGGCAGTAGCCGCCTGTGGCGTTGATGCGTCAGGGGTTTGGCCCGCGTGTCAAGATGGCATCACATCGAAGGGAGCACTCGTGGTCGATCGGCTCAACCCGGAGGATGCCTCGTTCCTCTACCTCGAAGACGCCACCACACCCATGCACGTCGGTGGTGTGGCGATCTTCCGCGAGGCACAGGAAGGCTTCGACTACGACCGGCTGGTGAAGCTGATCAAGGAGCGGATCGCCTTCGCGCCGCGGTATCGGCAGAAGCTCAAGCAGGTTCCGGGCAATCTGGGGGCGCCGGTGTGGGTGGACGATGCGTCGTTCGACGTCACGTATCACGTGCGTCGATCTGCTCTGCCCCGGCCGGGCACGGATGCCCAGCTGCGCGAGTTGGTGGCGCGCATCATGGCCCGGCCGCTGGACCGTAACCGCCCGATGTGGGAGATGTACCTGGTCGAGGGCCTCAAGGGCCGCCGGTTCGCGATTCTCACCAAATCCCACCACACCATCGTCGACGGCATCATGAGCGTCGATATCGGTCAGGTGATCCTGGACGACGGGCCGGCGGCGGACCTGTCGGCTGCGCCCATCTGGCGGCCGAGCCGGGAGCCGAGCAAGGCGTCGCTGGTGGTCAGTGCCGCGGGCGATCGGTTCCGCAGTCCCGCGGCCGCGTTCGACACTGTGCGCGGTGGCGTCACCGATGTCACCTCAGCGCTCGCGGGTGCCGGCA
>JAUPKO010000190.1 GCA_030837395.1 Actinomycetota bacterium
GCGACCTCACCGAGGCATATCGCCTCCGCGAGGTGAGCCCTGTCGCCGTGACTCAGGAAGTGCTGGATCGCATCGAACAACGCGACCCAGAGTTGCGCGCATACGTCTTCGTCAACAGAGATGAGGCGTTGGACCAGGCCCGAGCGGCGGAGCATGCCTACGCGGTTGGCGATCCCCGAAGCAGCCTCGACGGGGTTCCCATCTCTGTGAAGGACGCTTTCCATGTGAGGGGACTGCCGACGACCCTCGGTTCCCGGGTCCACCGGGATGTTGTCTCACGTTCGGATTCCGGAGTCGTCAAGCGGCTGCGAGTGGCGGGTTCCGTCATCCTCGGCAAGACAAATACCGCCGAGTTCGGCCAGTCCGCGACATGCGACAACATGTTGGGACCGGACACCGTCAATCCCTGGGGCGAAGGGTTGACGCCAGGAGGTTCCAGCGGAGGCGCGGCGGTCTCCGTGGCGGCAGGAATGGCTTCGGTGGCCGTGGGTTCCGATGGTGGCGGCTCAATCCGGATCCCAGCCGCGTTCACGGGCCTGGTGGGCGTTAAACCCACCTACGGACTCGTCCCCGACGAAAAGGGCTTTCGGGGAATGACGGATTTCGTTGTTGCGGGGCCCTTGGCGCGCCGGGTGGCGGATGCTCGAGCCCTGCTCTCGGTGCTCGCGGGCAGGCAGTTCGCACAGGACTCTCGCCCGCTTCGCATCGCCTACGTCGCCCGACCCGAGGGACGTCCAGTCGACCCTCGGGTCGGTGCATCACTAGATGACGTAGCTCGGCTACTCGGAGACCTCGGCCATACGGTGATCCCAATGGATCTAGATCTGGGAGGTTGGGAAGAAGTCTTCGGCCCCCTTGTTCTTGACGATGAGAACCGCGAGCGCGGCCACCTTCTTCAACTGTGCCCCGAGGAACTGACGCGATACGAGTTGGGAAGTCTGCGAGCGGCCCAGCATCTCGACCCACTCGATGTCGTTCGCGCGGAGGAGCTCCTTCCCCGGTACCGAGATCGCCTCGGGGGCTACTTCTCAGAAGTCGACGTGATTCTGACGCCCACCGTGGCAACTCCAGCATTCCCGTTGGGCGAGCGTCCACGAGTCATCGACGGCGCTGAGGTGGATTGGCTTTGGGGGGCGTTCCCCTTCACTGTCCCCTTCAACGTCGCGGGGGTACCGGCAGTGACCATTCCATGTGGCCTGGTCGATGGCCTGCCGGTCGCCGCCCAACTGGTGACGGCAGCAGGCGCCGATGCGCTCGCCATGTCCATCGCAGAGCAACTCGAGGCTGCGCTGGCGCTGCAGCTGTTTCCGTCCGCAGTCGATGCACTACAGGCGCCCTGAGGAGCCCTGAATGTCTGGACCGGTGCGCGTCGTAGAGAACGCAGGCATCCTCGAAATCACCTTGAAGGCCCCGGAAACTCGCAACGCGCTCTCCAACGAGATGCTCGACGCCGTAGGCCAGGCCCTGCACGACGTAAATCGCGGTCTCGCGGGCGTCGTCATCGCTGGGGCGGGCAGCGTGTTCAGCGCGGGAGCGGACTTCAGGGCCCTCAAGGGCAACGAATCCGATGTGTTGTATGACGCTCGAGTGAGTGAAGTCGTCGTCGCGATCATGCAATGCCCCGTGCCGGTTGTAGCTGCAGTTGAAGGCCCCTGCATGGGCGCGGCGGCAGACCTCGCGCTGGCGTGCGACTTCAGGATCCTGTCCTCTGACTCATTCATGGAGATCCCCGCAGCCCGTCTGGGAATCATCTACAACCCATCGACCATTCGACGCATGCAGGGCCGATACCGCGATGACGCACTTCGCCGCCTCTTCCTGCTTGGGGAGCGCGTGTCCGCGCCCGACGCCGTCTCCATGGGCTTGGCCACACAATCCGTGCCCGCTGGCACCGCCGCGGAGGCTGCACGGCTCCTCCTAGCCAGTCCTGGGGGGCGGTCCGGAGACGCCGTCGCGGGAATGAAGGCGGTGTTTAACAATCCGGACGCCGCCCTCGATGAAGGATCCGCGATCGACCGCGAAAGGAGGCGTCTGCTGAGCACGACGGAACGGCAGCACGCCGTCGCGGAACGACGCCCCAGATCTGCATCTACACAAGACGACTAGCAGGGAGCTGAACGTGACGGATCACCCGCAGCTGCAGGACTTGGCGGGCTACGACCTCGGAACTCATGTGGTCGAGTACGACGACAGAACAGTCATCCTCTACGCATTGGCGGTAGGCGCGCCGGCGAATGAGCTGGAACTCGTCTTCGAGCGGGACCTACGGGCGATTCCGACTCTGGCCTGCGCGCTGGGCTTGTGGGCAGTTGAAGCTGCGGGCGCGATCGGTGCCTATGATCCTCGACGCTCCCTTCACGCACGCCAGTTGCTGACAATGCGTGGCACTCTCCCGACGCGCGGCCCGTTGGAGATGAATGGTCGCGTCACTAACGTCTTCGACAAAGGGAAGGCCGCGCTCATCGAAGTCGAGGCATCGGCCGAGTGCTTCACTGCGACGTACGGCATCTTCCTCCCGGGCCTGGGGGGATGGGGCGGAGATCGAGGCCCCTCGGCGGGATCGACCGAGGGAATCACCTTCGCCCAGACCGACGCGGCACACACCTCCTCAGACCTCGCGGCCCTCTACCGACTGACGGGGGATCGGCACCCATTGCACATCGACCCGGACGTCGCGAAAGCTAACGGCTTTGATCGACCCATCCTCCATGGCCTTTGCACCGTGGGTATCGCCGCGCGGATCGGCGCCCAGGCGGCTGGATGCAGTCCGGCGGACCTGCGGAGTCTTGATGTCCGGCTCTCCGCACCCGTCTTCCCGGGTGACACCGTTGAAGTAGACACGGTGGTGGAGGCCGGAAATGTCGACTTCCAGGCCCGCGTCGGAGACGTTGTCGTTCTGGCCGGTGGCCGAGCGACATTCGGCGGGCCGATGCGCTCATGAACCTTGCCTCTGGCTCCCGCGTTGTCACCTACTCGCCGAAGGTGTTCATTCCGCTGACGCATCTGTGCCGAGATCGATGCGGGTACTGCACGTTCGCTTCTGCACCGCGTGACGTGCGCTCGCCCTTCTTGACGAAGGATGAGGTCCTGTCCATCGCCCATGAGGGGGCAACGACCGGGTGCCATGAGGCTTTGTTCACTCTCGGGGAGTCGCCCGAGACACGATACGTCGAAGCGCGCCGCTGGCTCGCAGACCACGGATACGAGACGACAGTGGACTACATCATCGATGCCTGTGCTGCGGTGGTCGAAGAGACGGGACTGCTCCCGCACGTCAATGCGGGTGCGCTGTCCCCCGACGAGCTCCGCCGGCTGCGCGCGGTTGCGCCGAGTCAGGGCATGATGATCGAGACTCTCCGAGAGGGCCTTCCAGCTCATCGCGGTGCACGCGACAAACTTCCGTGGCGTCGGTTGGCAACCCTGGAGAGCGCAGGGGAGCTGAAGATCCCCTTCACGACGGGGCTGCTCGTTGGGATAGGCGAAGACAGAGCTGATCGGATCAAGACTCTCGAGGCCATAGCTGAGTCGCACACGCGGCACGGGCACGTGCAAGAGGTCATCATCCAGGGCTTCCTGCCGAAGCAAGGAACGGCGATGCAGCGGATGCCCTCGTGCAGTCTCGAAGACCTGCTAGACACGATCCGTCTTGCCGGGGCGATTCTGCCCGAGGACATAGCCATCCAGTCACCGCCGAATCTCGTGAGTGATCTCGGGGTGTTGTTGGATGCCGGGGTCCGTGATCTCGGCGGCATCTCTCCCGTGACTCCGGACTTCGTCAACCCCGAGCGCCCCTGGCCATCGCTGAGCACGGTGGCGTCCGTGTGCGAGAGCCGCGGCTTCTCGCTCGTGTCACGACTGACCGTCCACCCCGCCTACGTGCGTGATGCCGCGGCATGGATTGATCCGGACCTGCGGTTCGCGGTCCTCGATCGCTCTGACGCAGCCGGCTACTCGCGTGATGATCATGGGAGCCTCTTCCCGGAGCGGTATCGGCCCGCTGCCGATGGCGGCACCGGCCCCGAAGTCGTGTCGATCGGCCGTCGCTCCACGATGTGGGCTGCGGGGCGAGGCGATGAACCGCATGCCCCCTCGCCTGGGTCACGTGCACCCTCCCCGGAGATCTCGGAAGTCCTGCAGGGAGTCAGGGCCGGAGAGAAGCCGGGAGAAGTCGAACTAGCAGCCTTGTTCAGTGCGCGGGGTAGCGACGTCGCGGCCGTTGCATCGGTGGCCGATGAACTGCGACGGAAGTCGTGCGGCGAAGAGGTCACCTTCGTTGTTAACCGAAACATCAACTACACCAACGTCTGTACGTTCCGCTGCACGTTCTGCGGATTCTCCAAGGGCCCGGCCTCATTGAACCTGCGCGGTCGTCCATACCTTCTGGATCAGTCGGAGATCGCCGAGCGCGTGCGCGAAGCCGCAGACCTCGGAGCGACGGAGGTCTGCCTCCAGGGTGGCATTCACCCTGACTTTGACGGGGACTTCTACCTGAAAGTGCTGCAGACCGTGCGAGAGGCGGCTCCGGACATCCACATTCACGGCTTCACAGCTCTTGAGGTGACCGAAGGCGCAAGGCGCTTGGGACTCGATCTGCGGGCGTACCTGCAGTGTCTCAAGGACGCCGGCCTGTCCTCGCTCCCCGGAACAGCTGCGGAGATCCTCGATGACGAGGTGAGGGCAATCATCTGCCCAGACAAGGTCACGACTTCGGAGTGGCTGGATTGCCATGAGACAGCGCATGAACTCGGGTTGCGCTCGAATGTGACCATCATGTTCGGGCACATCGAGCAGCCGATTCACTGGGTTCGCCACCTACTCCGAACGCGAGACCTACAGGAACGCACCGGAGGTTTCACAGAGTTCATACCGCTGCCCTTCGTGCACATGGCATCTCCCATGTACCTGAAACGGCGCTCGCGACGGGGTCCTACGTGGCGTGAGGTCGTGCTCATGCATTCGGTGGGACGGATCGCGTACCGCGACTCGATCCCGAACGTGCAGGCGTCCTGGGTGAAACTTGGCCCGTCGGGAGTTCGTCAACTGCTCAATGCGGGAGCCAACGATCTCGGAGGCACCCTCATGGAGGAATCGATTTCCCGGGCCGCCGGCGCATCGCATGGAGCAGCGATGGGTGTGGGTGAGTTCCAGTCGATCGTGCATCCACTCGGGCGCCCGCTTGTACAGAGGACGACCTCGTACGGCAGGGTCAAAGCGCTGTCTGAGGCATCAGCATGACCGAGTGGCGCATAGTCATCCCCGTTAGGAAGTTGGGAGCGGGCAAGACGAGGACAGGCCTCGATAGCAGTGACCGTCGCGACCTCTCGCTGGCGATGCTTCGGGACGTCATGGCCGCCGTCAAGGCGACACGGGGCGTGGGTGAGTTGGTCATTTGCACGAGTGACACATCACTTCTTGACGCGCTTCCTCGCGATAACTTCTGGCTCACCACGGGTTCTGAGGGACTGAATACGGATCTCGAAGAGGCGTTGACAGACATCTCCGATCCCCGTCGTGGTGCGCCAACCGCAGTCGTGGTCGCGGACTTGCCCTGCCTCACGCCGAGCGACCTGCAGGCCGTCCTGGTTGAAGCCGAACGAGGTTCTGCGGCCTTCGTCGCGAGCGTCGATGGCGGAACCACGGTCCTTGCCAACTCTGACTCTCGTCGCTTGTCCCCGAGCTTTGGAGAGAGCTCAGCCGTCAAACATCGGCGATGGAACAAAGATGTGAGCAGCGCGGTCGGCGTTGGATGCCGCCTTGACGTCGACACACTCGAAGCGCTGGCCTGGGGTCAGCGCATCGGGCTGGGGCCCTCAACGGAGTCGTGGGTGACCTCCAAAGGCGGAATCGCTGCGCTCCTCGGCATCAGTGACCCCGAACGATCAATGAGAAAGGTGTCCATCGCGTGAGTCAGGCCGGAGAGCAGCTGGATGCGTTACAGGTAGGAGTTCTCGGAGGTACCGGGGACCAAGGCCGAGGTTTGGCCCTGAGGCTGGCCAGGGCCGGCGTCAGTGTCATCCTTGGCTCACGCCAGGCAGAGCGGGCGGAAGCCGCTGCTGCGGACCTGGGTTATGGAATCCGCGGCGCAGACAACGCAACCTGTGCTGAGCAGGCATCCATTGTGATCGCCGCCGTCCCGTATGAAGGCCATGCTGCACTCCTGCGTGACCTCACGGGCCCGCTAGTTGGCAAGATCCTTGTGGACTGCGTGAACCCCCTGGGATTCGACGAAAAGGGCGCCCACGTCATCCCCGTTCCGGAGGGGTCAGCAGCTGAGCAGGCCGCCCACATCCTGCCCCAGTCAGTCATTGTTGGGGCCTTTCACAATGTGTCTGCGGTTCTACTCCTCGACCCTGCAGGCTCACCAGTCGAGACGGATGTGCTGGTGCTGGGCGATGACCGAGCGGCCACCGATCGTGTCCAGGAACTTGTGAACCTCATTCCTGGGATGCGGGGAATCTACGGAGGACGCCTTCGCAATGCCGCACAGGTCGAGGCGCTGACGGCAAATCTCATCTCAATCAACCGACGCTACAAGGCGCATGCCGGCATTCGAATCACGGACGTCTAGGCGAACCGATCGCTAGGAGGACGCATGAAAGGGACAGTTGTGGTGGGGTTCGTGGACACTGCAGTGGGGCGGGCGGCCGTTGATGCTGCCGTACGCGAATGTCAACTCAGGTCGGCACGCCTCGTTGTGGTCAGTTCCGTTACGGGTGGACCGGGTAACGAACTGTATGCGCAGAGGGACGCCGTCGCTCGACTCACGGACGAGGTCGCCCAAGCTGGTACGGAGATGGACGTGCGGGAATACGCGCGCGGCAACGACCCAGCGACAGATCTGCTGGAGGTAGCGGAAGAAGTCAACGCAGATCTCATCGTGATCGGACTCCGTCGTCGCTCGCCCGTGGGCAAGTTGCTACTCGGCAGCAACGCCCAGAAGATCCTGCTCGAATCGGACATCCCTGTGCTGGCCGTCAAGCCGTCACAGCACTAGTCGCGAACGAGTGACCCACATCCTTGCCCCAACAATCTTGGAGAGTGCCATGACGACGACCCCGCAGTCCCCGCTCGGGCTGTTCGCCATCGACCACCTGCTGTCGGAGGAGGAGCGGGCGATCCGCGACGTCGTGCGCGAGTACGTCGACGAGCGGATCAAGCCGAACGTGGCGGACTGGTTCGAGGAGGGCAAGATCCCCGCTCGCGAGCTCGCCAAGGAGCTGGGCACCCTCGGCGTCCTGGGCATGCACCTGGAGGGCTACGGCTGCCAGGGCACGTCGGCCGTCGCGTACGGGCTGGCCTGCCTCGAGCTGGAGGCAGGGGATTCCGGCATTCGGTCGCTGGTCAGCGTGCAGGGCTCCCTGGCCATGTATGCGATCCACGCCTTCGGCTCGGAGGAGCAGAAGCAGGAGTGGCTGCCGCGGATGGCCGCCGGTGACGCCATCGGCTACTTCGGCCTGACGGAGGCCGACTTCGGCTCCAACCCGAGCGGCATGCGCACCAGCGCGAAGCGCGACGGCGACGACTGGGTGCTCGACGGCTCCAAGATGTGGATCACGAACGGCAACGTCGCCGACGTGGCCGTGGTATGGGCGCGCACGGACGAGGGGATCCGCGGGTTCGTCGTGCCGACGGACACTCCCGGCTTCCGGGCGAACGAGATCCACAAGAAGATGTCGCTGCGCGCGTCGGTGACCAGTGAGCTGGTGTTCGAGGGCGTGCGGCTGCCGGCTGACGCCGTGCTGCCGGGCGTTGCGTCGCTGCGGGGTCCGCTGTCGTGCCTGAACGAGGCCCGGTACGGCATCGCGTTCGGCTCCCTCGGGGCGGCGCGGGACTGCCTCGAGACCGCCATCGCCTACAGCATCGACCGCGAGCAGTTCGACAAGCCGATCGCCGGGTTCCAGCTCACCCAGAAGAAGCTCGCCGACATGGCTCTCGAGCTGGGCAAGGGCATGCTGCTCGCCCTGCACCTCGGCCGGCTGAAGGACGAGCACCTGATCCGCCCGGAGCAGGTCAGCCTGGGCAAGCTCAACAACGCTCGCGAGTCGCTCGCCATCGCGCGGGAGTGCCGCAGCATCCTCGGCGGCAATGGCATCACCCTCGAGTACCCGATCATCCGGCACATGAACAACCTCGAGTCGGTGTTCACCTACGAGGGCACCAACGAGATGCACACGCTCGTCGTCGGCGAGGCGCTCACCGGAATCGCGGCCTACCGGTGACGGTTCGGCCATCTCCGCCACCGGCACGAACTGAGCCTCCGTCGGTGACAATGGCACTATCTGGGAGTCTTGACTCAGTGAGTGGGCGGGCCGTCGCGACAGACCTCATTCAGCTCCAGCGCCTACTGACAACGCGCATCGATCGGCTGCTAAGACAGCATCGGCTGACAATGGCTCGCTTCGAGATCCTGCGGGTGCTCGGGTTCAGCCGTCAACAGAAGATGACCGTCACTGGCCTTGGTCGGGTCCTGCAAGTGCACAGCACCAGCGTCACGAGTGCTGTCGACCTATTAGATACTGATGTCCTCATCAGGCGCGAAGCAGGCGCTCATTACAGGCGCGAGGTGCTGGCGTTCCTTACGGCCCTCGGCTGAGGCTCCCGGCCCGGGTTTCACGGGCAATCTCGCGACATGGGCATGCTCGGTGAGAGGGCGATGGTTATCCACAGGTTGCGCTCTTGTGGAAGGGTGGTAGCCAAAATTTCGCTCCAGTTAGCGTGGACGCTTGGCGCGAAAGTTGTGGCGCCGCAGGGGTTTCGTGGGGCCAGGGGCGGGGGCGAACCGCCGACCTTCCGATTTTCAGCCGACCCGCCTCTAACAGACCCCTCACGAAATCGTTGGTATTGAACGATTCCTCGACCACCGTGAACCGGGAAGAGCCGGCCAGAGCCAGTGTGAAAGGGCAGAAGATAGGGCAGAACCGGGGTCAGCCCTCCTGGCACGCGAGATCGACGCACCCGTAGTGCGTAGGTCCGGCACATGGTCAGAGTGTGCGACGGTGGTCGGTCCGTCTGCGGGGTGGGTGGAGGCGGGCTGGTCAACGCCAACGCCGCTCCGGTGCTCTGGATGCTCGCCAAAGGCAGGGCACCCGCTCCTGCCTGACCACGTGGCAGGGCCACGCGTCGCTGGGCACGTCGCGCGCGGACTTCCGCGTTTGTGGGCCGACCGGAGAGCTGTGCTGCCGCGGCCAGCACCTGATGAAGAGGCTCGCAACCGCACCCGAGCAGAACGGGACGATCAGTCGACAAAGAAGGGCAGCTGCCGGACGATCGGGTGACGTCGTCCGGGAAGGCGACACTTCGGTAGGTGTAATCGAAGCACGACGGCGGTTCCACATGAGCCGAAAGCGGCTCCGGCGACTTGACTTACCCGTGACTGTCCAAAGCGATGACCTCAGCGGGCGAGGTGCCATCGAGTGGGGGGCTCCGTCTCGAAGCACCACGCGCGAATTGTAGGAGCAACTTCCTGTGACTCGAGGAACCTGTGGACCTGGTACTCAGCTCCGATGCGCCGTTCCGGCGCGCCGGGACTACGTCACGTCAGTTGAGGGGGGTGGACAGTGGCCGACCCGCGACAAAGCCCGTCAACTGCTCGGCAACATTGCGGTACCACGTTTCAAGCTGCCGATCGGTCGCGTAGCCGACATGTGGTGTTGCGATCACGTTTGGAAGTGATCGCAAAGGGTCTAGCGAATCGAGAGGCTCGGCATCGAAGACATCCATTGCAGCACCGGCGATGCGCTGGTTGCTCAGGGCGTGGACCAACGCGGACGTGTCAACGAGCGCGCCCCTGCTTGTGTTGATGAGCCAACTAGTCGACTGCATCAATCGGATTTGCTCGTCCCCGATAATCCCGTGGGTCCTTGGGCTGGACACCAGGTGGAGTGAAACGAAATCCGAGGTCGACATGAGGTCAGAGAGGTCCACGAAGTGTGCTCCCACGGCGCGGCACCGTGCAGCGGTGAGATTAGGGCTCCAAGCAACTACGTCCATGTCGAAGGCGGTTCCGTAGCGCGCAACAGCGCTTCCCATGCGCCCGAGACCAATCAGTCCCAGCCTCCTGCCCTCGAGGTCAATCCCCGGTCTGCTGAGCCACCATCCGCCCCCGCGGACCGTTGAGAGAGCGTCTGGCAGCCCTCGCGCGGCAGCCAGAAGTAGCGCCCATGTCAGTTGCGCCGCGGCCGAACTTGAGGCGGGTGCCGCACCCACAAGCACGCCCCTCGCTGTGCAGGCATCCAAATCGATTGATGAATTGCGTGCCCCCGTGCTGACGATGAGGCGAAGAGATGGCAAATGCTCCAGTAACTCACGGTCGACAGGCGTCCGCTCGCGCATGACCACCAACGCTTCCACGCCTGAAAGCCGGAGGATGAGCTCTTCGGGAGTGAAGTGTTCGGTTAGAAACTCCACCTCGAGCCCAGACCAGTCGGTCGAAGCGGCAGCCATGCCCTCAAGGTCGTCGAGCACTACGCATCGCACCTAGTGAGGGTAGTCCAATCACCACATTGAATGGGTATGTCAAAAGCCCTTGTGGCGGGCCCGTCGGAACGCTAATGTTCCCAAAGTGAACCAATGGTTCATTGAGTGAACCAAGGAGCGTTTGTGGCAGAGCTACTGGAAGCCGATCGGGAGGCAACGCAGGGCAGCGTCAACGCCCCGCCGGTCGCCCGAGAGCGCAGTGCTGCAGTCCAACTCGTAATGGGTGTTGCCCGCGCGATTCTGTGGGCAGTCGGCCTTCTGGTCTTGGGCGTAGCGGTTTGGGAGGGCTACAAGGCGCTGGGACGGGCGTTCGAGGACACGGTGCCGATCTTGGGGATCAAGTTCCCAATTTCGACCACGGACTACTCAATGCCGCATTCCTGGGACATCGCGGCGGCCTTCATGGAGCCGGCACGCCGAGGGCAGCCAGCGACCCTGCTCGAGTTTCTTGCCCTACAGACCTGGGTGACGATGCGCGAGGCACTCATCGGTCTTGTCATTGGCGGCCTGCTTGGTGTCGCACTGGCGGGCATGTTCAGCCTTGCCGCGCCGATTCGCCGCGGACTCATGCCATGGATGGTTGTCTCACAGACCATTCCCCTCGTCGCCCTTGCGCCGATGATCGTCATCTGGGGCGGGCAAATTGGCCTACCGTCTTGGATGGCGGTGAGTTTCATCTCCGCATACTTGGCTTTCTTCCCGGTGGCCATCAACACCCTTCGCGGCCTTCAGTCTCCGCCTATGGTGCAGCGGGAGTTCATGGTGAGCATCGCCGCAGGACGGGTAAAGACTTTCAGGCTGCTCCGATTCCCGGCGGCGCTACCTCTCTTCTTCACCGGGCTCAAGCTCGCGGCAACTACCAGTGTCGTCGGGGCCATCGTCGGAGAACTGTCGGCGGGCACTGGCGCGGGCATTGGCCGATCGATCCTCAACTTCACCTACTACTACTCCAACGGGCCGGAGAAGCTTTACGCGGCGGTCCTAGTCGCCGCCGTCTCGGGAGTCCTATTCGTTCAGATCATCAATGCGGTCGAGCGTGTGGCTCTCCGCCATAGAGTCGCGGAAGGGCGTCCCTCATGAGCATCATCGAGATAGAGAACGTCACCAAGACGTTTCAGGGGCACGGGGGCTCAACGACTGCC